>JAFTGG010000075.1 GCA_017458025.1 Oscillospiraceae bacterium
ACGAGCCCGCGGGCTCGCGCATGCGCGTGGTACGGCTATCCGGCGACCGGCGGCTGCTCGATGACTGCTACAACGCGGGGCCGCAGTCCATGCGCGCGGCGCTCGAAGTCCTCGGCGCGAGCGAAGGGAACACCGTCGCGGTGCTCGGCGACATGGCGGAGCTGGGCGAGCTGACCGTGCGGGCGCACCGCGAAATGGGCGCGCTGGCGAAAGAGCTTGGCGTCGGCAAGGTCATCGCCGTCGGCGCGAAGGCGAAGGACATCGCGGAGGCGGCGGGCGGCGCGTGGTTCGCGACCGTCGACGAGGCGATGGGCGAAATTAAGGCGGCGTTTACCGTCGGCACGGCGATGCTGGTCAAGGCGTCGCATTCGATGCATTTTGAGAAAATCACGGAAGAACTCACGAAAGACAAATAAGCAATGATAGAGTTGAGCGTTTCGGGACTCGTCAAGTCCTTCGACCTCGAAAAAAACATATTGGACGGCGTTACGTTCCAGATCGAACGCGGCGAGCGCGTGGGCTTACTCGGCAAAAACGGCGCGGGCAAGACCACGCTGTTCCGTATCCTGACCGGAGAGCTGCGCGCCGACGAGGGCGACGTCGTCTTCGCGCCGAACCGGCGCGTGGGGCTGATTTCGCAGATTCCCGTCTATCCCGACGGCTACACCGTCGAGGACGTGCTGCAAAGCGCGTTTGAGCAGACCTCGCGCATGGCGGAGGAGATGGCGGCGCTGAGCGACAAGATGGCGAACGGCGACGAGAGCGCGGAGACGCTCCGGCGCTACGGCGAGCTGAGCGCGAAGTTCGAGGGCCTCGGCGGCTACGACACGGAAACGGCCGTCAACAAGGTCGCGAACGGCCTGTCGCTGGACGCGGAGATGCGCGCGCGGCTGTTCGACACGCTTTCGGGCGGCGAAAAGACACGCGTCAACCTCGGACGGCTCATTTTGGAGGACACGGACATTCTGCTGCTCGACGAGCCGACGAACCACCTCGACCTGCACGCGACGGAGTGGCTGGAGGAGTACCTTGCCTCGTTCAAGGGTACGGTGCTCGCCATCTCGCACGACCGCTATTTCCTTGACCGCACGGTGACGCGCTGCATCGAGGTGTCGGGCGGCAAGGCGGAGTTTTACAGCGGCAATTACAGCTTCTACGCCGTGGAAAAAGAGCGGCGCTACATCGAGCGCATGCGCCAATATGAAAAAGAACAGGCCAAGATCGGGCAGCTTGAAAAATCGGCGGAGCAGCTGCGTATGTTCGCGTTTAAGGGCATGGATAAGACCTACCGCCGCGCGAAGTCGATGGAAAAGCGCATCGAGCGCATGCGCGCGACGGACAAGCCCACGCGCGACAGAGCGCTCACCGCGCAGTTCGTCAGCCGCGACTTCTTCGGCGACGAGGTGTTTGAGCTCAAAGGCGTCGCCAAGGGCTTTGGCGGCCGTACGCTGTTCCAAAACGTCGATTTGCAGGTCGCGGGCGGGGAGCGCATCGCGCTCATCGGCGACAACGGCATGGGCAAGACCACGCTCCTGAAGCTTCTGCTCGACGAGGAGTACCCCGACGCGGGGAAGATCAGGTTCGGCCCCTCGGTGCGCGTGGCGTACCTGCCGCAGATCGTGACGTTCGAGGGCCCGAACCGCAATCTGGTGGACACGATGCTCTGGTCGAAGCGCGGCGCGACGACGCAGTGGGCGCGCGACCAGCTGGCGAAGTTCCACTTCCGCGGCGAGGACGTGTTCAAGAGCGTGAGCGTCCTCTCCGGCGGCGAGCTGAGCCGCCTGTACCTCTGCACGATCATGGACGAGGCGGTGAACCTGTTGATCCTCGACGAGCCGACCAACCACCTCGACGTCGCGTCGCGCGAGTGGATTGAGGAGGCGGTGGAGGCCTACGACGGGACGCTGCTGTTCGTCAGCCACGACCGCTATTTCATCAACCGCTTCGCCACGCGCGTCTGGGAACTCGAAAACGGCGTCATCACCGACTACCGCGTGGGCTTTGAGCGTTACCGCCGTATCAAGATGGAGCTGCGACCCGCAGAGGAGAAGAAGGCTGTCAAGGAAAAACACGTTACAGAGAAAGGGCCGAAACCCGACCGCAGCCGGCAGGCGGCGCGGCGACAGTTGACCGTCTGCGAGCGGGAGATCGCGGCGCGGGAGGCGGCGATCGCGGAGCTGGACAGGAAGCTGGAGGAAGCGGCGAGCGACTATGAGAAGTACGCCGCGCTCTACGACGAAAAGTCTGCCGCGGAAGCTCAGCTCGGCGAGCTGATGCAGCGCTGGGAGACGCTGGCGCAGGAGGCGGGCGAATGAAGCGTATCTTTATCAGCCTTATGCCGGTCTGCGCGGGACTGGGCTGCGTGGCGCTGGCGGTGCCGGGCCTGCGCTTCAGCGCGCTGCTGCTGTTTTGCGCGGCGCTGTTCTGCGGCGTCATGGCGGCGCTGAGCCATTTCGCTGAGACGAAGCGCTGGGCGAAAGTCTGCCGCAGTGTGCTGCTGGCGCTCTTTTGCGCGGGGTTTGCGCTTTTTGCCGTGCTGGAGGGCGTCGTCCTCACCGGCGCGCGCGGCGCCGCGGACGACGCGCCGGTGGACTGCGTCATCGTGCTCGGCGCGGGCGTGAACGGCACGGAGCCGTCTCTCATTCTATGGTCGCGCCTGAACGCGACGCTCGACTATATCGCGGACAAGCCCGATATCCCGATCATCGTCAGCGGCTGCCGGGGCGCGGGCGAGGCGATCAGCGAGGCGGAGTGCATGTACCGCTGGCTGATTGCCCACGGCGTGGACGGGCGCCGCATCTGGAAAGAGGAGCGGGCTAGCAGCACGCGCACCAATTTCGCGTACTCCTACGCGATGATGGCGGAGCGGGGCATGGACCCAAGCGCGGACTTTGCGTTCGTGACGAGCGATTTCCACGTCTACCGCTCCCGTATGCTGGCGGACACCAGCGCGGCGCATGGCGTAGGGGCGCATCTGCCGCGCGGCGCGTATTTCTCGATATTGACGGCGAACTACTATGTGCGCGAGGCGTTCGCGCTTGCCAACGAATTTTTGCTGAAGGTGGATCTGGATATATGAACAACGACATTCTCTGCGTTTACTACTCCCGCACGGGCAAGACCGAGCAGACGATGAAAGAGATCGCCGAGGCGCTCGACTGCGAGCTTGCCGAGGTGCATGACCGCGTCAAGCGCGGCGGCGCTGCGGGCTGGCTGCGCTGCGGGCTGGACGCGATGCGCAAAAAGACGCGCGCCATCTCGCACATCAAAACGCAGCGCCAGCTCTGGGAATACAAGCTCGTCATTCTCGGCACGCCGGTCTGGGCGGGCCGTTGTTCGAGCGTGATCCGCGGGTTCCTGAAGCGCCGCGGCTACGAGATGGAGAACGTCGCGTACGTCATCACGCACGGAAGCGAGGAGCCGTATCGCGAGGTGTTCGACCAGATGGATCTGTACCTGCAAAAGCCGCACGTCGCGGACGTTTCGCTGCGCACGGGCTCGACGGGCTACGTCTTCTGGCGCGACCAGTTCCTAAAAGCCTGCGCCGACTTCGCGGACGCGGAGCTGCACCCCATCGTCAAGGAACAGGCGGCGGAGGCCAATCGCGAGGCGGCGGCTTCTGGCAGGCCGGACGCGCCGGAGGCGGAGTGAGCCATGTGGGAGAAGCTACGGGAGCTTGCGCGCCGGTACGATGAGATCGGCGAGCTGCTGGAGATACCGGATATCTACGGCGACCCCGCGCAGCTCAAAAAGCTGACGCGGGAGCAAAAGGAGCTGGAGAGCGTCGTGACGGCGTACCGCGCGTACCAAAAGGCGGAGGCGGCCATCGCGGAGTCCGAGGAGCTGCTCTCCGACCCCGAGCTGGGCGACATGGCGCGCGAGGAGCTCAAGGAAGCAAAGGCGGACAGGGAGCGGCTTTACGGCGAGCTGCGCGTCCTGCTGCTGCCGCGCGATCCAAACGACGGGAAAAACGTCATCATGGAGCTGCGCGGCGGCGTCGGCGGGGAGGAGAGCGCGCTGTTCGCCTACGACCTCTACCGCATGTACTCGATGTACGCCGAAAAGCGCGGCTGGAAGATAGAGCTGATGAACTACAACGACACCGAGCTCGGCGGTGTCAAGGAGGCCGACTTTGTGGTGTCCGGCGACGGCGCGTATTCGCGGCTCAAGTACGAGTCGGGCGTCCACCGCGTCCAGCGCGTGCCGGAGACGGAGTCCGGTGGGCGCGTGCACACCTCCACCGCGACGGTGGCGGTGCTGCCGGAGATGGAAACGGTGGACGTGGACCTCCGCGAGGAGGACATCGAGATGCAGGTCTACCGCGCCAGCGGCGCGGGCGGGCAGCACGTCAACAAGACGTCGAGCGCGGTGCGCCTCATCCACAAGCCGACGGGCATCGTCGTGAGCTGTCAGGAGGAGCGCTCGCAGGTGCAGAACCGCGCGAAGTGCATGGCGATGCTCGCGAGTAAGCTCTATGAGA
>JAFTGG010000076.1 GCA_017458025.1 Oscillospiraceae bacterium
AGGCGAGCGTGTCCATATCCACGCTGCCCGCCAGCACGCAGCCGTTCTGATGGTCGGTGTGGTTGCCGCCGAGCTCCGTGCGCCCCGGCGCGCTGAAGATCATCAGATCGCGCATCTGTTCGGGTTCAAAATTTTCGCAAAAGCCGTTGATAACCGATTCAATGCGCCCATAGACCGCGCATATTCCCGCGCGGTCTGCCGAGGCCCGTTCTTCTGGACCGAGGCTAACCGCAGCGAGCGGCTGCGCGCCGTACACGGCGCGCAGTTGCCCGTCGAATTGTCCGTTATGCAGCGCCTGTATCAATTCGTTCGCGCGCATAGCTCATCCTCCAAAATTCCGTTTAGCCCGCCTGCTCGATCTTCGCCAGCTCTTCCTCCTCAAGGATACGGTACGCCACCTTGCCGACGAGCGTCTTGGGCAGCTCCTCGCGGAACTCGACGTCGTAGGGCATGGCGTACTTCGCGACGTGCTTGGCGCAGTAGTCGAGGATAGACTGCTTGGTCTCCTCGTCGGGCTTAAAGCCCGCGTTGAGCTTGACGAACGCCTTGACCTTCTGCATCTTGTACGCGTCGGGCACGCCGATGACGCAGCTCATCTGCACCGCCTCGTGCGCGTCGATGATATTTTCGAGCTGCGCGGGGTACACGTTGTAGCCGGACGAGATGATCATGCGCTTGGCGCGGCCCTTGAAGAACACGAAGCCCTCGCTGTCCATCGTGCCGAGGTCGCCGGTGTAGACCCAGGTGAGGCCGTCGGCATGCGTGCGCAGCGTGTTCGCCGTCTCCTCGGGGTGCTTCATGTACTCCTTCATGACGGTGGGGCCGGCGAGCAGGATCTCGCCCTCCTCGCCGTAGGGCAGCTCCCTGTCGGTGCCCGGCTCGACGATCTTGATGTAGGTGTCGGGGAACGGGATGCCGATGCTGCCCTCCTTATGCATATGCGGCGGGGTCAGGCAGCAGGCGGTGACGGTCTCGGTCGTGCCGTAGCCCTCGCGCACCTGAATGACCGCCTTGTGGTCGTAGAGGAACCTGTCGAACTTCTTCTTCAGCTCAATGCTCAGGCTGTCGCCGCCGGAGAACACGCCCTTGAGGCTGGAGAAATCCGCCTTTTCCATGCCCGGCAGGCGCAGCAGCGCCTCGTAGAGCGTCGGCACGCCCGCGATAAAGTTGCAGTGGTACTTCGTGATCTGCTTGGCGTAGGACTTCGGCGTGAAGCGCGGGATCAGGATGCAGCGGCCGCCCTGCGAGAGCATGGAATGGACGCAGACGCCGAGGCCGAAGCCGTGGAACAGCGGCATGGCGGCGAGCATCTTGTCGCCGGGGCGGAACATCGGGTTCGTCGCGACGATCTGCTGGCCGAGCGCGTTGAAGTTGCGGTTCGTGAGCACGATGCCCTTGGTCGTGCCGGTGGTGCCGCCGGAATAGAGGATCACGGCGGGATCGCCGCCCGTGCGCTCCACCTTATAGGTCTTGTAGAAGCAGGACTTGCTCAGCCGCAGGAAGTCCTTCCACATCAGCACCGGCGCGTCGGCGGGGATCTTCTCGATCTTGCGGCCCGCGGTCAGCATATAGCCCGCCTTGATGGGCTTCGAGAGCGCGTCCTTGACCGACGCGATGACGATGTTGACGACCTTGGTGTTCTGGCGAATACGCTCGAATTTGTCGTAAAATTGGTCGAGCGTGATGGCGAGCACGCTCTCGGATTCGTTTAAGTAGAACTCGATCTCCTTCTCGGCGGAGAGCGGGTGGATCATGTTCGCGATGCCGCCGACGAGGTTGACGGCATAAAACAGATAGATCGCCTGCGGGCAATTCGGCATGGCGATGGTGACCTTGTCGTTCTCGCGGATACCGATGGTCTTGAGCGCCTTGGCGCAGCGCTCGATCTCCGTCACCATCTGGCGGTAGGTCGTCGACTTGCCCATAAAGTCGAACGCGACCTGGTTGGGATACTGCTTGGCGATCTTCTCCACGGCCTCGAACATCGAGCCGTCGAAGTAATCGAGATGCATGGGCACCTCGCCCATATAGTCCTTCCACGGGGTCTTCGCCGTGATTTGTGCCTCACTCATAGCAAACTTCCTCCATTAAGGGTTTTTCGAGCTCCTCGGGATGCTCGAGCAGATATTTGAGCAGACGGACGCTCCCGGCATAGTAATACCCGTCCGCGATGCGCTCGTCGACCGTCAGGCCGAGGTCGAGCGATTCATACATTTTGACAAAGCCGTTCCGGTCGTACAGCGGCGTCCATTTCTTTTCGCCGATGATGCAAAACACCGACGCCGTGCCCCAATTCGACAAGTGGTGATATCCGCACTTGAGCTTGATGGAGCCGAGGTTCGAGATGAACACGCTCGCGTAGTTCGGGTCGTCGGACACGAACGCCTTCGGCACCCAGCCGTGCTTATCGAGCCACATGACGAAGCGCAGCGCGGCCTTGGACAGCCAGCGCGGCAGGCTGTTGAACATATCCATGCTGTCGTCGGTGGAATTTTGCTCGCCGGAGCGCGCGCTGCGCACGATATCGCGGATCGTGTCGTGAATGGTGTCGAGCGTGTCCCCGGGTCCGGCGTTCAAAAACGCCATCTTCTCCTCGCTGGAGTCGGAGAACTCCTTTTTCACCACAAACGCCGCCGTCACGTTGTCGCGTTGATAGTAATTGCAGTTCGCGAAAAAGCGGTTCAGCTTCGGGCGCAGCGTCACGGTCTTGACAAGCGCCGTCACGATCAGGTGGAAAAACGTGTACTTGAAGTCGACGTCCTCCGCGTTCTTCTTCGCGAGGTACTCGTTGATCGCCGTGAGATCGACGCGCTCGGAGATGTAAGCTTCGTTGTCGGCGCGGTTGGGATAGATGACGCCCATGATAAAATGGAGCGAATCCGCTTTGCGGAGCAGCGTCGCGTCACGGCGGTCCCCCCACCGCTTTTTAACAGGTGTGTTATCTGCCATTAAATCCTTCCCCTCTTGTTGTGATTTTCTCTATCCAATCCTCTCGTCTATCACTGTTTTATGGGACAAACCCCTCAAAAATCACCTGCGCGCCCTCCGCCTCGGCGGCCTCCATATCCTCGCGCGAGCGGATCGTCCAATAAAATACGACGGCGCTCTTGTGCCGGATCACGCGGCGGAGGCTCGGGCAGTCGCGATGCTCGAACTTGAACGCGACGAAGTTCGGCTTCGTCACGCGGTTGAACGCCATATCCGTCAGCACGCGGTCCGCGACGCGGCCCATGCCGGACGTTTCGTCCGGCGCGCGCAGAAAGTCCTTCGCCAGCTGCCCGCGGATGATCTCGGGGCGGTTGCGCTTGAGCCACAGCACGCAGCGCGGGTCAAACGACTCCATGACGTACGGCGCGCCGTACTTGTCCAGCTCCTCCACCGTCCGCGCGGTCAGCGCGTCGTGGTTGCCCTTGTAGGACTTGACCTCGACCACCAGCGGCAGCTTCGCGCGGTCGAACAGCTCCAGCACCTCAAAAAACTGCGGAATGGCATGCTCCGTGCCGCCGAGCTTGCAGTCTGCAAGCTGCTCCGCGGTCAGCTCCTCGATGACGCCGTCGCGTCCGGTCATGCGCTTGAGCTCCGAGTCGTGGAACACCGCCAGCGAGCCGTCCGCAAGCAGATGCACGTCCAGCTCCGCGCCAAACCCGCGCCCGACGGCGCGCCGGAATGCCGCGAGCGAATTTTCGGGGATTCCCTGCCCGAGGTCGTGTAGACCCCTGTGCGCGTAACGAAATTGCTTCACAAAATCGCCTCTTTTTGTAGAATCGAGTCGAAAAATTGCTATTTGTAATCAGTCGTCCATGTCCTCAAAGGCTTCGAGGCCGTGCTTTGCCTCGACCTTCGCGTCGCCGTGCTTGACGAACAGCATCGTCACGAACGAGCACGCCACAAAGAACGCCGCGTACGGGAACAGCACCTTGTAGCTGATCTGACGCATGAGCGTGCCGGCGAGGATCGGCGTCACGACCTGCGCCGCCATAGACGCGGTGTAGTAGTAGCCGGTGAACTTGCCGATGTCGCTGCCCTTGCACATCTCGACGACCATAGGGAGCGAGTTGACGTTGATCGCCGCCCACGCAAAGCCCACGCAGGCGAACACGACGAACATGACAATGTTGATGGAATCATAAGTCGTGGTCAGCACATAGCCGAGGAAGAAGCAGACCGCCAGAGCGACGCAGCCGCCCATGATGGTCTTCCTGCGCCCGATCCTCGACGCAAGCTGGCCGATCGGTATGTACGAAACGATCGCGCCGCCGGTGGCAATCAGCAGGCACGTCGACGCGCCGCCGAGGCCCTGGCCCATGATCTCGCTGACATAGCGCGTGAACCACGTGGTCACGCCGTTGTAGCCGATGAACCACAACGCGATGGACGCCAGCAGAAAGCCGAGGCTGCGCTTGACCTCGGGCGGCAGCACCTCGTTGCCGCTGCCGTCGTCCGTAGCGAGGTTCCATTCGGGGTGCTCGGCTTCGAGCGCCTTGTTTTCTTCGACCAGCTTTGGCTCCTTGACGGTGAGAAACAGCGCCGCCACCGCAAGGAACATGATCGCGGACACGATGATGAACAGCGGCCGGTAGTCGACGTGCGCGAGCCCCTGCACCTTGGAGTTGGGGTACATGACCGCCGCGACGCCGAGGTAGATGATACCGCCGAGCGCGCCCATCAGGTTGATGATGGCGTTCGCCTTGGAGCGCAGGGGCTTGGGCGTCACGTCCGGCATCAGCGCCACCGCCGGAGAGCGGTAGGTGCCCATCGCGACGAGCAGCAGCCCCAGCACGATGACGAAGGACGCCGTCTTAAACGCGCTCGGCGCGGCATAATAGCCGTTGTCGAGCAGCGGCAGGATGTTCATGAGGATAACCGCGCAGCCGGTGCCGAACAGGATGAACGGCATGCGCTTGCCGATCCTGGTGTGCGACTTATCGGAAAGCGTGCCGAAAAACGGCAGCAGAAACAGCGCGAGGATATTGTCCGCCGCCATGATGGCGCCGGTAAACGTCTCGTTCATGTGGAACGTCTCGCCCAAAATCAACGGCACGACGTTGTCGTACATCTGCCAGAACGCGCAGATGGACAGGAACGCGAGGCCGACAAGCAAAGTGCGCGGGTAGTTGAGCTTCTCGCTGCTGAGCTTCATAAAACAGCCTCCTTACACGTTGAAGCGGAAGTAGATCATATCGCCGTCCTTGACGACGTAGTCCTTGCCCTCGGAGCGGAGCAGCCCCTTCTCCTTCGCCGCCTGCACGCTGCCGCAGGCGATCATGTCTTTAAAATTGATGGTCTCGGCGCGGATGAAGCCGCGCTCGATGTCGCTGTGGATCTTGCCCGCGGCCTGCGGCGCCTTGGTGCCGTTTTTGACCGTCCACGCGCGGCACTCGTCCTCGCCGTAGGTGAGGAACGAGATGAGGCCGAGCAGCGTGTACGAGCACTGAATGAGCCGGTCGAGGCCGGACGCCTCGACGCCGAGCTCCTCCAGGAACATCGCGCGCTCGTCGCTCTCCAGCGCCGCGATCTCCTGCTCCAGCTTGGCGCAGATGGGCAGCACCTGCGCGCCCTCCTTCGCCGCCTTCTCCCGCACCGGCGCCAGATACGCGTTGTCCGCCTGATCGGCGAAGCCGTCCTCGTCCATGTTCGCGGCGTAAATGACGGGCTTGAGGCTCAGCAGATCCGCGGCGCCGATCAGCTTCTCGTCGTCGGCGGAAATCCCAACCTCATGCGCGAACGTACGCGCGGACTTGCCCGCGTCGAGATGCTTGGCCAGCTCCGCGAACAGCTCCGCCTCATGCGCGAACTGCTTGTTGCCGGACTTTGCGTTCTTCGACGCCTTCTCCACGCGGCGGTTGACCATTTCGAGATCCGCCATGATGAGTTCGAGGTCGATGGTCTCGATGTCCCCCAGCGGATCGACGGGCACGTTCTGCGTCGCGTCCGCGACGACGTGCATAATGTTCTCGTCGTCGAAGCAGCGCACGACGTGGACGATGGCGTCCGTGCGGCGGATATTTTCGAGGAACTTGTTGCCAAGCCCCGCGCCGGCGCTCGCGCCCTTGACAAGGCCCGCGATATCGACGAACTCGATGACGGCGGGCGTCTTTTTCTTCGGCTGATATATCTCGGCGAGCTTGTCGAGCCGCTCGTCCGGCACGGCGACCATGCCGACGTTCGGCTCGATGGTGCAGAACGGATAGTTGGCGCTCTCCGCGCCCGCGTTTGTGATGGCGTTAAACAGCGTGCTCTTGCCGACGTTCGGCAGGCCCACGATCCCAAGCTTCATTTCGGAATTTCCCTCGTTTCGACAGATGATAAGTTTGTGTCCAATCTAAGCGAGTATATCATATTCTTTTTTATTCCACAAGCATGATTTTGGCAAAACGCGCGCCTCGGAAACGTGCCGCGCCGCTATTTCCCGACGCGATATGCGCCTCCGCCTCACTACAATGAGGAAAACGGGAGGTGGACAAGCCTTGAAAGCAAAACTCGCGCCGCGGCGCGAAACGATCGGGAAAGCGCTGGTCTGCGCCTCGCGCGCGCTGTTCGCGATGCTGCTCGCCGGCGCGCGCATTTTCGGCGGGTACGCGCCGTTCGCCGTCGGCGCGGTCGCCGCGGCGGGCCCCGGCTGGGAGGGCCTCGCCGCGCTCGTCGGCACGCTTTGCGGCGCGCTGATCTTCCTTGATTTTCCGCACGCGCTCCGCACGATGGCTTGCAGCGTGTTGATCTTTACGGCAAACAACGCGATCTGCGAGCTGAAGGCATACCAAAAAAGCTGGTTTC
>JAFTGG010000077.1 GCA_017458025.1 Oscillospiraceae bacterium
CATTTCGTATGAGACGCGCCGATGTGCGTAGCACAGCGGCTGCAATGAAAATATCTTATTTTCATTGCAGAATAGTATAAGACGTCAGTTGCGTTATCTGATAGGAGATTAATTATAATCCGCTGATGATATACACGATCTCCATGCCGATGCGCTTTTGCGCCTCGACGGTCGCCGCGCCGATGTGCGGCGTGCAGGAGACGTTCGGGTGGTTGATCAGCGCCTGGTTGTGCGTCGGCTCATCGGCCCAGACGTCGAGACCCGCCGCGCGGACCTTGCCGCTGTTCAAGGCGTCGAGCAGCGCGTCCTCGTCGACGTTCGCGCCGCGGGAGGTGTTGATGAGGACCACGCCGTCCTTCATTTGCGCGATCTTCTCCGCCGTGATGATGGGTCCGGCGGGGGAGGACGGCGCGTGGACGGAGATAAAGTCGCAGGTGCGCAGCAGTTTTTCCTCGGTGACGTAGATGATGCCCGCGTCGTCGATGCTCTCGGGGATCGCGCTGCGGCGGTACGCCAGCACGTTCATGCCCATGCCCTTCGCCATGACGCCGAGGCGCTTGCCGATGCGCCCGTAGCCGTAGATGCCGAGGCGCTTGCCGACGAGCTCGACGCCCTTGCCGTAGGCTTTCTTCTCCCACTGGCCGTTTCTCATCGTGTTGCCCGCGATGGAGACGTAGCGCGCGCAGGCGAGCATGTGCGCCAGCGCCAGCTCCGCCACCGACTCGGTGGACGCGTCCGGCGTGTTGCGCACCTGAATGCCGTTCTCGCGGGCGTACTCGGCGTCGATGTTGTCGATGCCGATGCCGCCGCGTATGATGCACTTCAGCTTGCCGCCCTTTGCCGCGTCGATGTGCTCCTTGCGCACCTTGGTCTTGGAGCGCACGACGACCACGTCGAAGCCGCGCAGCGCAGCGCCCAGTTCCTCCGGTTCATAGAACTGCTCGACGACCTCGTGTCCGCGCTCGCGCAGTGTCTCAATGGCGGACTTGTCCATTCCGTCCGTGATAAGAATACGCATGACAGATAACCTCCCACTCAATTCACATTGGTGGATTCTGGCGGCATGCGCGTTAGAATCCACACCGATCGGCCCGCAAACGTGCGAGCGCAGCGAGCACGCTGCGGCGGGCTGTTTGTGGGTTTTAAAGGGGAACCTGTTCCTCTTTTACCTGTGTTCCGCCTCGAACTTCTTCAGGAACGCAACCAGCGCCTCGACGCCTTCCTTGGGCATGGCGTTGTAAATCGACGCGCGCAGCCCGCCGACGCTCTTGTGGCCCTTGAGATTGTCGTAGCCCGCCGCCTTGGTCGCCTTGACGACCTCGGCGTCCAGCTCGGCGCTGCCGGTGACGAACGGCACGTTCATCAAGCTGCGCACCGACGGCTCAACGGTGCCCTTAAACAACTTCGAGGAGTCGAGGAAGTCGTAAAGGATTTTCGCTTTCTCCACGTTGCGGCGATGCATCTCCTCCAGCCCGCCGATGCTCTTCAAATACTTGAATACCTTGCCGCAGCAGTAGATCGCCCAGCAGTTCGGGGTGTTGTACATCGAGCCGTTGTTCGCGTGCGTGTCGTAGCGCATGTAGATCGGCATCTTGGGGTCGAGATCCTCGCGAATGAGGTCCTCGCGAATGATGGCGACCACCATGCCCGCAGGGCCGACGTTCTTCTGCACGCCCGCGTAAATCATGCCGTAATCGGACACGTTGACAGGCTGGGAGAGGAACATCGACGACTGGTCGGAGATGAGGACGTGGCCCTTGGTGTTGGGCAGCTTCTGCCATGTCACGCCGTGGATCGTCTCGTTCTCGCAGATGTAGACGTAGTCCGCGTCGTCGGGGATATCGAGATCGGAGCAGTCGGGGATATAGCTGTAGTTCTTATCCTTGCTGCTGGCGGCGACGATGACCTCGCCGTACTTCTTCGCCTCGCTGATCGCCTTTTTCGACCACGCGCCGGTCTCGATATAGACCGCCTTGCCGTTTTTCATCAGGTTCCACGGCACCGCCGCGAACTGCAGCGTCGCGCCGCCCTGAATGAACAGCACCTTATAATTGTCGGGAATGCCCATGAGATCGCGGAGATCCGCTTCCGCCTCGTCGATGATCTGCTGATACACGGCGCTGCGGTGCGACATCTCCATCACGCACATACCGCTGCCGCGGTAGTTCATCATCTCGTCGCGGATTTCCTCCAAAACGCTCTCCGGCATCATCGCGGGACCGGCGGAAAAGTTGTATACACGATCGTATTTCATGGCGCTCGTCCTCCTCATAAAATCTTGTATCCTCAGTATAGTACGGCGCGGCGGAAAAGGCAAGGGAAAACCGAAAAAATTTTTTTGAAGCCTTAAAAAAATTCTGACCGAAAAATCTTAAAAAAGATTTTGGTTGCACCGTGGGGAAAAAAGGTATAAAGTATCTTTGTAGAGATTTTAACAAAGGATGTGGTACTGATCAGAGCAGACGGAAGAAAAGTGAAGGAGACGGCGATCGCCTCGGCGATCCCGTATATCATGCCGCACCGTTACGATGCGATGAACATGGCGACCGAATACGCGGACATGGAGGCGCTGCGCGGCTATATCCACCGCAAGCGCAGGGAAGGCGTCCGCATCTCTTATATGGCGCTGATTTTGGCGGCGTATTACAAGGCGTATCTGGAGAATCCGAAGATCAACCGCTTCATCATGAACAAGCACATCTACCAGCGCAACCACTTCTGCGTGAGCTTCGTGATGCTCAAGACCCGCGCGGACGGCACGCCGGACGAGACGACGCTCAAGGTGTTTTTTGAGCCGGAGGACGACGTCGTCTCCATCAACGACAAGATTGAGGCGGTCATCGCTCAAAACAGCGAGGCGGCGCACGACAACGCGACGGACAAATTCGCGAACTTTATGTTCTCCGTGCCGCTGCTGCCGAGCATCGTGGTGGGGCTTGCGCGTCTCATGGACCGCTGGGGGATACTCCCGCGCTTCATCATTGACTTGAGCCCGTTTCACACGAGCCTGTTCATCACCAACCTTGCCAGCATCAACATGACGAGCATCTACCACCACACCTATGAATTTGGCACGACGAGCGTGTTTTTGTGCATGGGCAAGCCGACGGGGAACTACCTCAGCGGCGAATACCGCCAAAAGCTGATGCCGCTCGCCGCCGTGACGGACGAGCGCATCTGCTCGGGCGTGGAGTACGCGCGGTTCTGGCAGAGCTTCAATCGGTATTTGAGGCACCCGGAGCTGACGGAAAGCGGCGCGGAAGACAATTATAAAGAAACGACGGCGTGAGCCGCCGTTTCTTTATAATTCCGTCGCGTCAAACTGCTTCAGCGCCGCCTTGGCGGGGTGGTAGAGCCGCTTGCCGGTGTAGTCGAAGCGCGAGCCGTGGCAGGGGCAGTCCCACGTTTTTTCGTCGGCGTTCCATTCGAGCGCGCAGCCGCGGTGCGGGCAGACAGGCGATACCGCGTGCAGCCCGCCGCGCTCGTCGCGGTAGACGCCGTACTGCTTGCCGTGGTGCTTCACGATGGCGGCGTTGCCGAGCGCGATATTGGCTGTCTCGCGCTCGGCCGCGGTGTAAAGCCGGCGCGACTTGCCGCGCGCGGCATAGAGCGCGCCCTCCATCATCGCCTCGATGGACGCCGAGGGGAAGAACCGCGCGGGAGAGAACACGTCGGCGTAGGGATAGTGCTTGCCGAGGATCTCCGCCGTCAGCAGCGTCGCGGCGACCATGCTGTTCGTCATACCCCAGCGCCCAAAGCCCGCCGCGACGTGGAGGTGCGGCGTCGCCGCGCTGTAGCGACCGATATAGGGCACGCCGTCGAGCGTCACGCAGTCCTGCGACGACCACGCCGCGACCTCCCGCGCCTCGGGGAACCACAGCTTCGCCTGCGCGCGCAGGCGCTCGTAGCTGTCGCCCTGATTGCCGCCGCAGCGGTGCAGCCCGCCGCTCAAAATGAGCGTGTCGCCGCGCTGCTGGAGGCTCCAGCCCCTCGTGTCGGCGTCGAGATACCAGCCGTCGATGCGCGGCGCGTTTTCGAGCGCGAGCAGATATGCCTGCTCCTGCCGGAGCTTGAGATGGTAGAAGCCCCAGCGCTCAAGCATCGGGTAGCGCGTCGCGACGACGATCTCCGCCGCCTCGACGCTGCCGCCGTCGCAGCGTACGGTACGGCCGCGGATATCGCGCACGGGCGAGCGCTCGTAGATATCCAGCCCCGGCAGCAGCGCCGCGAGCAGCGGCGCGGGCTCCAGCGACGCCTGTCCCGTGAAGCACAGCGCCTCGCGGACAGGGAACGGGAGCCCGTGGACGGCTTGCAGCTCCGCGGGAGCGCCCAGCAATAGCGCCGCAGCGTGCTCGCGCGAGAGGTCGGGGCCGTTCGGCGCGGTGCAGACGCGCGAGGTCTGCTCCGTCAAGCCGCAGCCGATACCGCGCGACGCGGCGAGGTCGCGGTACTGCTTGACCGCGTGGAGCTGCGCCATGACGTACTGCCGCGCCAGATGCTCGCCGAAGTCGCGGACGAGCCGCTCGCAAAAAAGCCCGTGCTGCGCGCTGACCCGCGCGGTCGTCCGCGCGGTCACGCCGCCCGCGAGGCGGTCTTCTTCGAGCAGCACGACCCGCAGCCCCGCGTCGCGCAGGGCGGAGGCGGTCAATATGCCCGCCATGCCGCCGCCGATGACGGCGACGTCGGCGAGCAGGTGTTCGGTCAGGCGCGGATAAGCGGGCAGCGCGGCGTCGGAAAATTGCATCGGATACCTCCCAAGCGTTTTCGGTAGTTTTTGCACCGAAAACGCTGGCTATTCCTACCATTTTTGGAAATCATTTAGACTTGCCAAATTAGTTACAAAATGGTTACAATTTGTCGTGAAAGGGAGGTAATACCTATGAAACGCAAATTAACCAGCTTCATTTTGGCAATCGCCGTCTTGGCTTCCTTCAGCGTAACGGCGTTTGCGGCGGATTCCCAGACGGCGCGCGGCTCCTGTCCGTCGAACACGCTGCTCTGGCAGGTGCTCTGCCAATACGGCGGACTGTGCGGCGGCAGCGGCAGCGGTTCCGGCTCCGGCGCGGGGCAGACGCTCGACGTGAACGAGCTGCTCCAAGCGCTGCTGACGCAGTACTACGGCGCGACGCCGTCGAAGCCGACGCAGCAGGAGACGCCCGTCGAACCGAGCAAGCCGACGGAGCCCGCCAAACCCGCAGAGCCGAGCAAGCCCGCGGAGCAGGAGACGCCGGCAGAGCCGAGCAAGCCCGCCGAACAGGGGCAACCGGCGAGCACGGCGAGCGCCTACGAGCGGGAGGTCATTCGCCTCGTGAACGTCGAGCGCGCGAAGTACGGCCTTTCGCCGCTGACTGAGGACGCGGCGCTGACGCGCACCGCCCGCATGAAGTCGCAGGACATGCACGACCGCGGCTATTTTGACCATAACAGCCCTACTTACGGCACGCCGTTCCAACTGATGAAGTCACAGGGCGTCTCGTACCGCACGGCGGGCGAGAACATCGCCGTGGGCTACCGGACGCCTGAGGCGGTCGTGAACGCGTGGATGAACTCGTCGGGCCACCGCGCGAATATTCTGAACGCGTCGTACACGAAGATCGGCGTGGGCTATGTCGCGAGCGGCAATTATTGGACGCAGCACTTCACTGGCTGACGGCGAGCGCAAGCCGGCCGCGAACACAATGCATGCAGAAAGAGCGGCGAAAGCCGCTCTTTTTGCATGTAAACTTGAAGTTGCGCGGTTTTTTCGCGATGCAACCTGAGGTTGATGGACTTTTCCGCTTTTTCCCTGTACAATGACGATAGAAAGAGAGGTGGCGCGCGTGAAAAAGAATCCCAAGTGCAGCCGATACGATCTGCGCGCGTTAGAGCAATGGCTCGCGGAGCTTGCCGCCGACGGCTTCGAGCTTTCGGGCGAGTGGGCGGAGTTCGACGAGGGCGAGAAACAGGAGAAGCGGTTTTACATCGAGCCCGCTCAGGAGAAGGGCGGCGTGCCGAAGGCGCTGCTCGACAGCCGCGCGATGATGGGATGGGAGTACGTCTGCAATATAGATAAGGGCGCGTTCTACGTCTGGCGCTCCGTTGGCAGGAGTGCGAACCCGCCGCGCCCGCGCGAGATGGCGGGGAGCTGGTGCGATAAGCGGCTGACGCGGCGCCTGCGGAATTGGTGGCTCGGCGTTTTGGCGATTTTCGTCATGTACGCGGGCTATGGCGTATATGCTGTCCTGAACGCGGAGATGCCGCTGCTGTGGTCGCTGCTGACGAATCGGAACGGGCAATGGGCGGTGCTCTCCTTGCTGCTGACTGTGTTCTGCGGCGTCTGGGCAATGCGGCGCGAGCATCGCGACCTGCGTCGATTGCGAAAAGCGGTGCGCTCCGGCGAGTATTTGGAACCGGTCGCGCAGCATACGGTGTGGTATGAGATCATGAACGCGCTGCCGGTGGTCGTGTCGGTGGCGTTGCTGCTCACTACCTGTGCCGCCTCCGGCGGCGACAATGAGAGCCGCGCCGCACAGGGGGAGCTGGCATCGTATCCGATGCTCCGCGCCGAGGCGCTCGGCGGCGCGGGCGAGAACCGCTGGGGCAGCCGGTATGGCAACGCCCTCTGCGATACGGTCGTCGTGCGAGAGGGGGACTGGATACATACCATTGACAAATGGCGC
>JAFTGG010000078.1 GCA_017458025.1 Oscillospiraceae bacterium
AACTATACCGTAACTGAACTGGACTCCGCAAAAAACCATTTGCTGCCCGAAGTGCGGACGCAGAACGTCACCGTCGTTCACGGCGAAGTTGCGGAGGTTACCTTCTATAACGCTCCGTATGGTAATCTGCGGGTCGAGAAGTACAGCGATAGCGGCGAAGGACTCAAGGGCGTTACCATCCAAATCAAGCACATCGCCACGGGCGCGACATGGAGCGGCCAGACCAATTCCGCGGGCATCGTGGAGTTCACGCAGCTTCCCATCGGCGGCTGGGAGGTGCGCGAGACCGCGGGCATCGAGGGCTGGAAGCCCGACACGGAAACGGTCACGACCGTCGCCGTCACCACCGGCGCGACCTCGACCGTCACACTGGTCAACAAAGAACTGCCCGGCTTAACGATCCGCAAGTTCGACCGCTCGGGCGACAAACTCGAGATGATGGCCGGCGTCACCTTCGAGATCTGGCGCGATGGCGTCAGCCTCGGCCGCTTCCAGACCGATGTACAGGGCGAAATCCGCATCCTGAACGCGCCGGAAGGCACCTATCTGGCGCAGGAGATCGACACCGGCAGCTCCGCCCACATCCTTGACCGCACCCCGCAGCAGCTCGAACTCCGCGCCGGTGATGGACTCAAGGAAATGGTTTTTTTCAACGACGCCAAGCCTTCCATCAGCCGACTCATCAAAGTCGATTCCGCCGACCTCACATGCGGCATCGTCGGCGCGAAGTTCCTCGTAAAAGCTGTTGACGGGAGCTATACGGCCGAGATCACGACGGGCGAGGACGGCGTTGCCAGCCTCGAAAGCCTCCCCTGCGCGCCCGAAGGGACCGCCTACACGGTGGAGGAAATTTCCTGCCCCGGCTACGTCATCGACGACGGATTACGCATCATCCAGCTTTACCCAAATGACAAGGCGCAATTCGTCTTCACGAAGTCCAAGCTGCCCTCGCTGCGGCTGACCAAGTACGCTTCGGACGGCTAAGTTGTCGAGGGCTCGAGCTATCGGCTGGCCCGGATCGAGGACGGTTCCCGCTACCTCGACCGCACGACCTCTTCCACGGGAGACATTCTCTGGGAGGGCCTGGAGCCGGGCGTGTACTCGCTCGTCGAGACCGCCACCCGCTCCAATCTGATCCTCGACCCGAAAGAGTACCACGTCCAGCTCTTCCCCGGCAAGACGAGCGAGATTGTACTGGAAAACCATATCCGGCCCAACCTCTACGTCTACAAGTACACGACGGGTACTTCTGATCCCGTGGAAGGCTGCGTCCTGACCGTCCGTGCGGCGGACGGCCACAGCGTCGATGAGATCCGTACCGACAGTACGGGCATGGCGACTCTCGCCAACCTTCTCCCCGGTGTTTACGAAATTTCTGAAAAGTCCGTACCCTCGGCGTGGTTGATGGACGCGCCGAGCCAGCTCGTCACGCTCTGGCCCGACCGCGATCACACCGCATACTTCTATGACAGCTTAAAACCCAACATTACGGTACGGAAGATCAATTCCGTGACCGGCGATCCGTTACGCGCAAAATTCCATGTAGAATACGCCTCGGGCAGCACATCCACCGGCGAGCTGAACGACCTCGGCTACTACTACACCGACGCGGCGACGGGCGAGTTCAGCCTCACCCAGCAGCGCGACGGCTGGTACCGCATCACTGAGGTCGATGTGGAGGCGGGCTATGCCATCTCGGAGCCTGCCGTGCAGGAGTTCTACCTTGCCGCGGGCGGCAGCAAGACCGTGACCTATGAGGACACGCCGCTGAGTGCCATCGTCGTCTGGAAATACGATTCCGAGACCGGCGCGGCGCTGAGTTCATGCCGCTTTGAGCTGAAATACCTCTCCGGCAGCGCCTCCGGCACGGGCGGTACGGCCGTCGCTACAGCGACGACCTCGGCAAACGGCACCTGTACGTTCACGCAACTGCAAAAGGGAACATACATCATTTCTGAGCTGTCGAGTGACGGCAGCCATGTGATCTCCGAAGCGCCGCAGACGGTCTACATCTCCGGCGAGGAGCAGGACGTCGTTTCCGTCTACTTCGGCAACGTGCCCAAGGGTGGCGCTTTGATCCGAAAGACGGACGGCGAGGGCAAGCCGCTCAGTGGCTGCTCTTTCCTCGTGACGACCTCCTCCGGCGAGCTGGTCGGCGACGCGAACGGCGTCTATAAGACCGATTCCTCTGGTACTGCCTTGATCGAGTGCATCGAGCCGGGCGTGACGCTCATCATTAAAGAAACCCAGACGAAGGACAGCAGCTACGTTCTCGACGATGTGGCGCGCACGGTCAGGATCAAGCCGGGACGCACCATCCCCGTCGATTTTGTCAACCTGAAAAAAGGGAATTTGCTGCTCCTGAAGCTGAGTTCGGCGGATAAAAAGACGCCCATTGCAAACACCCTGTTCGAGCTGCGCTACGCGGACGGACGCTATGTGGATCAGGCGAACGGCAAGCTGTCGAGCAACGGCCAGTATTACACCGACGAGGAGGGTCGAATCCTCGTAACGGGCATCTGCGGCACGGTGGTCGCCACCGAGATCGCCAGCGCGCAAGGCTACTCCATCGACGAATCGACACGTACACAGACTGTCGTGATCCGGCCGGAAGATACGCAGACGCTCCGATTCCTTAACACGCCGTGGCAGCTCGTGGTACTCCAGAAATATGCGGACGACGGCAAAAAGACGCCGCTCGCCGGGGTCACCTACCTGCTGACCGATGGCAGCGGCGCGCCGCTCGGCGGCGGCAATGGCGAGTACACCACCAATTCTGCGGGTCAGATTTTGATCTCCGCGCCCGTGGGCTCCACCATCAAGGCGCGCGAGGTACGGACAGTATCGGGCTACGCGCTCAATTCCGAGATCCAGACGATTTCCGTTCAGGCAAACTCCGGCGCGCAGACCGTCATATCGGGCGTGGCGTCGGGCAGCGCGAGCGGCGGCGCGACGGTCGTGAGCAGCGGCGATGGCGGCGGCAATCAGATGACCTTCTACAACAAGACGCTGGGGAAGCTCGAACTTATCAAGACCGACGCGGCGAACAAAAACACTCGGCTCAGCGGGGCGAAATACGAGATCCGTCAGATGAACCAGGGCGTCGTCACCACCATCGTCACGGGCGCGGACGGGCGCGCCGTGGCCGAGCTGGGCGAGGGCGACTTCTACGCGCTCGAAATCGAGGCGCCCTCTGGCTACCGGCTCGACAGCACGCCGCACTATTTCACGATCAAGGACGGCGAGACGTTCACGCTGCCCGTGACCGACCGCGCCATCAGCGGCATCGAGCTGCACAAGGTCTCGAGCACGACCGGCGAGGGCATCTATAACGCGAAATTCCTCGTGTATGACGCGAAGGGCAACGTCGTCGGCGAGCTTTCGACCAATGACCGGGGCTATGCCCGGATCGAGCTGGACGCGGGCCTCTATCGGCTGCGCGAACTCGAATGCGAGGGCTACATCGTAGATACGAAACTGCGCGACGTCACCGTGAAGTCGGGCGGCTTTGCCCTCGTCGAATGGGCGAATACACCGATCACGGGGCAGATACAGATCGTCAAGTACGCCGCGGAGGCGAACAGCGTCACGGGGCAGGCTGCGGGAACGCCGCTTCAGGGCGCGACCTTTGAGATCGTGAACCCGCGCAACAACATCGTCGTGGCGCACATCACCTCCGACGCACGGGGCATCGCGGCCTCCGGCTCGCTGCCGCTCGGCCGCTATCTGGTGCGAGAGGTGTCCAGCCCGACTTACTGGCAGGTATCGGCGGAGACCTTCGATGTGACGCTCGAATTTGCGGGGCAGATCGTCAAGCTGGCGGCCTACGACAAGCCCGCGCAGCTCGGCGTTGTGGTGACGAAAACAGGCGTCAAGGAAGTCCTCGCAGGAAATCGTATGGCGTACACCTTTACGGTGGCGAACACGTCCAACGTCTCGCTCGAATCGTTCTACTTCCACGACAAGATCCCCTACGACGTGACGGGCGTGAGCGCAATCACAACGGGCACCTACAGCCAGAGGCTGACCTATCGTGTCCTCTACAAGACCAATGTGAACGAGTATCGCGTGCTGGCGTCGAACCTGCTCACAACGAACAACTACGCTTTCCAGCTCAGCGGCCTGCCGCTGATGGCGGGCGAGGTCGTGACGGATATCTACTATGACTTCGGCACGGTTCCCGCGGGCTTCCAGAGCGTCGCCAAGCCGACGCTGACCGTCTCGGTCAGCCCTACGGCGGTCAATGGGTATCAGGTCATCAACCGCGCCGACGCGGGCGGGCAGTACGGCGGCACATGGCAGAGCGCCAATGCCGCGTGGATCACCATTGTCCGCAACCTGACGCCGATGAAGAAGGTGCCGCTCCCCAAGACGGGCTATTAAAACCCTCCCCATGCAGATAGAACGCGCCGGTCATGCCGCTGAGCCGCTGTCCCATCGTCCATCGGACACATTTCAATTCCACACTTCTTTGTTTTCCTTTTTCAGTTCATTCATTCGGCATTTTGTTCGGACGCAGTGGACGATGGGACGCACAGCGAGCGGCGCGGGCGGCAGCCGGCGCTTCTATAAAGACCGAGGGGCGGCGTCATGCCGTCCCTCGGTCACAATTACAAGTTATATCGCCGCGCGGAGCATGGCTTTTGTTTTGAGCAGCAGGTTTGTCATGTTGCGATAGCTCTCCTTGCTGCAGCTGGTGCATTGGCCGGGGTCGGTGAACTCCAAGGCGCTTATGATGCGGCGAAGATCAGCCGCGTCGGCGTTGCCCTCGTGCAGATGCTCGTGGGCACTGCGGAAAGCGTTTTGCAGTGATTCCTGTGGCATCCGCGGGCAGATGGAGGCGATCACGCCGTCAATCACGGCAACTTCTTCATCGGTATAACGCAGCTCTATATCCATGTCGCCCCTCCTGAAACACAAAACCGAAA
The DNA here is from genome assembly GCA_017458025.1 of Oscillospiraceae bacterium. Classification (GTDB taxonomy): domain Bacteria; phylum Bacillota; class Clostridia; order Oscillospirales; family Oscillospiraceae; genus Hominicoprocola. The sequence goes on from JAFTGG010000078.1 coordinate 4,929, forward strand.
GGAAGTATAGCAGACGCTATATATCGGGTCAAGTGGTGAAGACGCACGATAAAAAACGCAAAATATTGTGCAATGTGGGGATTGACATTCTCAAACCGCGCAAAGGACGGCATTTGCCGCCCGCTCCATCTTTTCGGAGGTAATCAAAATGAAAAAACTTTATCGTAGCTATACCGTCTGTCTTTCGCTGCTGCTCGTCGCGTCGGCGCTGACGCTGCCGGCGTATGCGGTGGACGACCTATGGACGGTGGCGCAGACGATCATCGTAGACGTCTATAACGGCATCGCGGGTGTCAGCACCGTGCTGGCGGGCTGTATGTCCGCCGTGGCGGTCATCGGCGCAAAGATGTCAAACACACAGCAGAAATCGGATCAGGCGTGGGATTGGCTCAAACGCATCTGGATCGCGTGGGCCATTATCAACGGGATTGGGGCGTTCATCGCGTACATTACCCCGCTGTTCAGCGGCCTCGCAACGCTCACGCCGTAGTTATGACATACAAGCGGAGAGGAGGCGTCCGATTTGCTTGAGCTGATATTTCAGGGTTTTTTCGAGTGGATCTACGGCATGATCCTCGAAGCGTGGGAGTTCTTTTCGGGTAAGCTCATCGACTTGATGAGCATGGATTTTTCCTACCTGCAAACGCACATCCCCGTGCTGCCCGTGATCCGTCAGAGTATGCTCGCGGTCGGTTGGGCGCTGCTCCTCGGCAACCTCGTCTTTCAGGCGATGCGCAGCATGATGACCGGGCTCGGCTTTGAAGCGGAAGACCCGAAGCTGCTCTTTACGCGCACTTTTGTCTTCTCGTTTCTCCTGCTCGCAAGCCCGCAGATCTGCGAGCTGTGCCTCAACATGACCTCCATAGTCGTCAACATCATGGGTCTGCCCGACGCGGTCAACATCGACATCATCCACGAAAGCGCGTTTGACGGACTCGCCTGCGCGTGGCTGCTCGTGTTCATCTGCGGCGTTATCGTCATGTTCCAGTCGTTCAAGCTGATTTTTGAGATGGCGGAGCGGTACTTCATCCTCGCGGTGCTGACGATCACCGCGCCGCTCGCCTTTGGCATGGGCGGCAGCAGGAACACAAGCGACATTTTCACCGGCTGGTGCCGGATGTACGGCTCAATGTGCCTCCTGATGGTGCTGAACGTCGTCTTTGTCAAGATGCTGTTGTCGGTGCTGTCCACCGTTCCAACCGGCCTTTCCGTTTTGCCGTGGATGGTGCTGATCCTTACCATCGTCAAGGTCGCGAAGAAAGCGGACGCTATCGTGGCGCGCATCGGACTCAATCCCGCCATCACCGGCGATTCGCTTGGGCGAAGCGGACTGCCGGGCATCCTCGCCTACACGGTCATGCGGACGATGGTGAGCAACGCCGTCAATACCGTTGCCAAAAATCATGCCGGTGAGAAGCGCGGCGAGACGGATGGCAAGGACGGCAAGCCGAACTACGGCAATCCCACCGCGTCCGGCAAGGGCGCGGGAGCTTCCAGCCGAAGCCATACCAGCAGGAACACACAGACGAGCGCCCAAAGCACTGCGGCTGCACAAAGCGGGCAGAGCCGCGCGGCAGCGGCACGCCCCGTCACGGTCATCCCCGACGACAAAGAAGACGCCGCCATGAACGGCCCCGCGCCCACTTCGGGAGCGAGTGTGCATACGCAGACCGGCAGCGGAACAGCGAAGAGCGAGGAGCGCAAGACCTCCGTTCCCTCCGGCGCGGTCCGCTCGCCCAGCGTCATAAAGCAGAACACCGCTACAGGCGGCAGCAATGCGACGTCGTCGCAGAGTACGCGACAGGTTCACGCGCAGTCTGAGAAATCCACTGCTGCGCACAATCCGGCAATGCGCCCCGGCGTCGCAGGAAAAGCCGCGCTTTCCGCGCCGCAGGCGGCTCCGAGCGGAGGTAAAGCGCCCCACCCCGGCACCGCAGGAACCGGCACAGGCTCTCCGCTGCGCAAAGCCCCCGACAGCGGCGCAAGGCTTCAGCGCGGCGCCGCAGGAACCGCAGCGAGTACGTCCGGGAACGATTCGCGCAGCAGCGGCGCATCGGATCAGCACGGCACGGCAGGAACGGCTGCCATGCAAGCAAACATCCACAACTCGCCGCGCGTGGTACAATCCCACGCGGCACAGAGTTCCGTGCAGGCGTCGCAGCAGAGCGGCGGCACGCCCGCAACGGACTCGGCGAAGCCGGTCGGCGGCACTTCCCCGCAAAACAGCGAGCTGAAATCTACCCGTTTTTCACAGCGTCCGGCAAATGCGAGAGGCGGCGTCGTGCGCGTGGTGTCCTCCAAGACCGCCGCAGGAGCGGTGGAACCTAAGCCTGCAACGGCTGGCCGCGAGGCTCCGCATAGCGCCGCGCCAGCGCCCACAGCACCGAGGTCAAATACGGCACCGCAGGAACCGCGCGCACCGCATTCGTCCGGCTCCGGTGCCGAATCGGCGCGCAAGGCTCCCGTCCCGGTATCGCAGGAATCGCGCACAGCCCGTTCGCCTGCGGCGAGCTCCGGCAGTATGAGTAAGCCCACGGTTTCCGCCCCGGCACGGCAGGAAACACGCGCAACCCATCCAGCCAGTGCAAGAACGGACACCGCGCGTAAGTTCTCGTCGCCCGCCGCGGCACGGCAGGAAAGCAAGGCGCGGGCAAAGAACAAGTTCCCCAACAAGAACGCAAGGCCGCGACACGGCACAGCAGGAATCGCGCCGCCCGCGACGCGAAATACCCATGCCGGCAAACCGGAACGCGCACCGCGTCAGGAGAAAGCGCCGGACGAGCCAAAGCTGAATGACACAGTAGCAGCGGAATCCACCGACGCCAAGAAGGATGGTGACGCCTCTGAATGAACAGGATACCAGCCGCTCCGGCTGGCAGACCGCCGCGGATCTCGCGCGGGCGGGCAAGGCGGCGGCAAATATCGCAAGGGCGGCGGCAAGCTCCGGTGTTTACGGGGCTGCCGCCGCTGCCACGAAAGAGGCCGCGCCATTCCTTATTAGAGTTATATTATACCTGATCGTTGCCGCCGTCGTCACCACGATGGCCGTATTCACCGCGATCCCCAATATCTTCTTTGGATATGACGCCTCCGCAAAGGAGAGCATCATCCAAATGACAAGGCAAGCCGCGACCATCGGCGGCGTTTGTATGAGCCTTCAGGAGTTTGAAAGCACTGTCATCGACGCCATCGTGACGAGCATCGCGAATGAGTACGAGGAGCAAGGCATCGCCATCGACCACATTGAGGTCATAAGCCATTTTGATACGGAAAGCCTGCAATGGTTCACCGCCATCAATTCGACCGCGCACCAACAGAATTTGGAGGAGATGTCGGTTGACGAGATCCGCGAGCTATGCGCGGCACGG
>JAFTGG010000079.1 GCA_017458025.1 Oscillospiraceae bacterium
ATGTTCCCCTTCATGAAAGCACACTCCTAAATCCCAAGGTGCTTCATGTATATGTCCGGACGGAGTTTTGTATGATTCCGCGGGGAATTATCATCCAGAAACAGTCGACAACATCCCTACGTTCGAATACTATGACTGTCCGATTGAAATTGACGGAAAGGAGTTCAATGCCCATATACGAGTAAAAAATACCAATGTGGGCGATAAATATTATGGACATACAATAAGCGAGGTTGTGGACATAAAAATAGAGTCCCCAACGCGAACCTCCGTTTCCGAAAATCGGACGGCACAGCTCGAAAAAACAGGGGACTCTACAGAGGACCTGATCTCGCCAATGGGTAGCTTGGTAGGTCCAGCACCTACGGCAGCCTCTGGCAAATCAAGCCCACAAACAAATTATATACCATATCTCCCAAACGCCGTCAAGCCCTATTCGTCCACCCCGCACGACTACGCCGCGCTGCTGCGGAAACTCGCAAAGGAGCGCGAGGATTCAGAGACGCTGACGCCTGAGCAGGAGACAAGGCTCGACACTTGGAATTTGCTTTTCCCTGAAATGCGAATGACGGCGGATGAATTTCTAGCGAGATAAAATATAACAAGCCCCTGACGGCATTTGTATGATTCTGTATGATTCCGCGGGGAATTATCATTGACGAACGGCGAAAAGTGTCGTAAAATGAAGAATAAGAGGACGTGTGTCCGCAAATTTATGAAATCAGGAGGCTTCGAGCATGGGCAAATTCGTCATCAAGGACGCCAAGAACGGCGTCAAATTCGATCTTAAGGCCGGCAATGGCGAGATCATTCTCTCGAGCGAGGTCTACAGCTCTCTGGCAAGCTGCAAGGGCGGCATTGCCAGCGTCCAGAAGAACGCCCCGATCGCCGCGCTGGAGGATCAGACCGAGGAGGGCTTCAAGAAAGAGAAGAACCCGAAGTTTGAGGTCTATGTCGATAAGGCCGGCGAGTTCCGCTTCCGCCTCAAGGCCCGCAACGGCGAGATTATCGGCACCGGCGAGAGCTATAAGAAGAAGGCCGGCTGCCTGAACGGCATCGAGTCCATTCGCAAGAACGCGGTCGACGCGAAGATCGAGAGGGAAGAGAAGAAATAAAAACGGCATAAAAAATCCCGCCGCAAGGCGGGATTTTTTATGTATCAGTCGGCGTCGGAATAGGGCTTTCCGGTCTCGATGAACACGCCGCGTTCGCTCGACCAGCCGACGTTGAAGCCGAGCTGCCGGCCCAGATCGCGCAGCTGATAATAGGTGTTGCCGCCGCCCTGATAGGTGATATTGAAGGCGTTGAAATCGCTGGGCTTGCCGTCGATGAGCGTGACTCCGGTGAAAAGATTGTAGGTCTGCGGCCCGCTGAAAGGCACGTTGCCCTCGCTGCCGTTGGGGTGGTCGTAGGCGTGCTTGCTGACGATGTTGACCGCGCTGCGCTCACTGAGCCAGGTGACGTCAAATTGCGCCGCCGTTCCGTTCAGCGCCTGCGCAAGATCGCGAATACGGACGTAGTTAGTCTCGCCGCCGTCGTTATGGACGAGCTTGTAGGCGGGGAGCGTGATCTTCTTGCCGTCCAGATCGACGGACTGCGTGCTCTCGTACGCGACGCTCGACGCTGCGGGCTTCGCTTCCGCCGTCGTGCCGTAGATGGCGATGACGTTGTTGAGCCTGCGGCCGGCGCTTGTCAGCGTGGAGCCGTTCGCGTAAAGCATCGAGGACGCGCCGCCGTCGAGCAGCATCGCGTCGGTCGCGCCGACGGATTGGAGGTACTGCGTGACCTGCCGCGGGCTCGCGATGCAGGTGCCGAGCAGCAGGCCGCCGGAGGCGGTGATCGCTGCGAACGTGCGCTGCGCGACGCTGTCCTCGCTGACCTTCTGGTTAGCGAGATAACCGTATTTGCTGTTTTGGGCGAACACGTTCTGCCCGTTGTGGAGCAGCCACGGGCCGCAGGAAACGGCGGTCGTCACGTCTTTCCACGCCGGCTTGCTGAACTCGGTGGTGAACGAGACGGAGGCGCCGACGCTCGGAATGTGGTGGAGCAGGTCGCCGCCGCAGACGAAATAATAGGTGTTCGGAGCGCAGACCATCGTGCCGGAGGTCATGATCTCCGCGACCTTGCCGTTCACGATCTTCGCCGCCTGCGCGCCGGCGTAGAGCGGCAGATCATAGTCCGCCTCGGGCGTAAAGAGCAGCGTCGCGTTCGACTCGGGATAGTAGCTGTTGACGCCCCAGGTCGGCACCTTCTTGCCGTTATAGGTGACGTAGAGCGTGATATCGACTTCGTCGATGAGCGGCTTGCCGTCCTTCGTGAAGCCGAGGTACACGGCGCTCTGGTCGCCGCCGCAGCCGTTGACCGCCATGCCGTCCCTGACGACGTTCGCGTAGCAGCGCGCCGCCTTGGAGGGGTCGTCGATCGTGTCGCCGGCTTTGTAGTAGGCGTTGAAGAAGCCGCCGTTGACCGCGGCGAGCAGCTTGCCCTGCGCGGAGGCGGTCTTGACGATGTCGGACGCCGCCTGGTCCTTGTTGACGCTGCCCTGCCCGAAGAAGACCTGCGCGGAGGCGATCTCATCGGCATTGATGGCGACGGTCTTCGCGGCGCCGCCGCCGACCCTGGCGCTGCCGACAGAGGCGGCGAAGGCGGTTGTGCAGAGGCATGCGACGCAGAGCGCGAGCGCGAGAATGCGTTTCATGGGAAACCCTTCTTCCTGCAAAATATTCTGAGAAAAGTATAGCATAAAGCCGCAAAAAAACAAGGGCGGAAAAGGTTTCCGCGTGTGTCAATTTTTAAAGAATATGCAGAAAAGGCAATGAATTAAGAGCAAAAGTAATCAATAAGGTTTTGCAAGAAAGAGTTGAAAACGGCGGCGGTATCAGATATATTATAAGGGATCGATATTCATGTTTGGAGGGACACTATGAAAGCAGCACTGGTCATCATGGCCGCGGGCATGGGCTCGCGTTACGGCGGCAACAAGCAGGTCGACGGGCTCGGCCCCAACGGCGAGATCCTGATGGAATACTCCATCTTTGACGCGATCCGCGCGGGGTTCACCAAGATCGTATTTATCATCAAGCCCGAGATGAAGGAGCTGATGGAGGACCTCTGCGGCAGGCGCGTTGCCCAGATGAAGGCGAAGGACGGCTCCAACGTCGAGGTCGCCTACGCGTTTCAGGATTTCTCCAGCATTCCCGATTGGTATCAGATCCCCGAGGGCCGCGTCAAGCCCTTCGGCACGGCGCACGCGCTGCTTTGCGCCCGCGGCGTCGTCAAGGAGCCGTTCGCCGTCATCAACGCGGACGACTATTACGGCGCGGACGCGTTCCCGACGATGTATGAGGAGCTGTGCAGGCTTCCCGCGGCCGGCGCGGCGACGATGGTCGGCTATCGCGTCGACAAGACCGTCAGCGAGAACGGCACCGTCACGCGCGGCGTCTGCCACACCGAGAACGGCAAGCTGACGAAGGTCGTCGAGACGTTCAAGATCAAGCTCTATCCCAACGGCGATATCCGCGATATCGAAAACGGCGAGGACAGCCCGCTGATTCCGCCGGAGACGCCGGTATCCATGAACTTCTGGGGCTTCACGCCGTGGATCTTCGAGAAGCTGGAGCGGTTCTTCACCGATTTCCTCAAGAACCTCGCCCCCGACGACGTCAAGGGCGAGGCGCTGCTCCCGACGCTGGTCGGGGAGCTGATCGAGAAGGGCGAGCTGAGCGTTTCCGTGCTGCACTCGGGCGCGCAATGGTTCGGCGTTACCTATAAGGAAGATAAGCCGGCGGTGCAGGCGGAGCTCGGGAAGCTGCACGACGCGGGCGTGTATCCCAAGTCCCTGCGCGCGTAAAACGGGACGTTTTCGGGCAAGCTGTCATCGGAGGTGACAGGCAATGTCCGATCGCTATGACGACGGGAAACCGTACGACGAGACCCCGATGATGAACCCATTTTTCGGCCAGCCGGAGAGCGCGTTCGACCTGATTAACAAATACGGCACCTACAATATTCAGCCGACCAACGAGCAGGAGAACCCGTTTCCCGCTATCGCGCAGGCGCTGCCGACACAGTGGCGCGGCAAAGAGGTTACGAAAGAGGACTTGGAACAGATGGATAAGCAGTAACCGGAAAAATCTCTGCTCTCGCAGAGATTTTTCTTTTGCCGCAAATACAATAAGTCGATTTTTTGACTTACAAATTGTGCTATGGCAGATATGAGACCACAATATGTTGACGGATTATATAAACGATTAAGTCTATATTACGAAAAAATAAAGAACGGACCTGCCTTGACAAAAGACAGATCCGTTTTGCTCATTGATCGGCTTATGCTTTCGGCGCCTGCTTCATCGAAAGCGAAATGCGCTTCTTTTTCTCGTCCACATCGAGCACCACGACCTTGACAATATCGCCGACGGCGACCACTTCGCTCGGGTGCTTGATGAATCGGTCGCATACCTGAGAGATATGGACAAGCCCGTCCTGATGCACGCCGACGTCGACGAACACGCCGAAGTCGACCACGTTGCGGACCGTGCCCGTCAGCGGCATGCCGGGCTTCAGGTCCTTCATCTCCAGCACATCCGTGCGGAGGATCGGAGGCGGCAGCTCGTCGCGCGGGTCGCGGCCCGGCTTTTGCAGCTCCCCGACGATATCGCGAAGCGTCGGCACGCCGACGCCGCACGCGGCTGCGGCTTTTTCCGCGCCGAAGGCGTCCAGCTTCGCGGCGATGTCCGCCGGCGCGCCGTGCTTGAGCGCGGACTTGTCGTAGCCGAGCAGCTCCAGCAGCGCTTCCGCCGCGGCGTAGCTCTCGGGGTGGACAGCGGTGTTGTCGAGCACGTTTTTGCTCTCCGGCACGCGCAGGAAGCCCGCGCACTGCTCAAACGCCTTGGGGCCGAGCTTGCTCACCTTGAGTAGCTGCCGCCGCGTCGTAAACGCGCCGGTCTCCTCGCGGTACGCGACGATGTTCTTCGCCGTCGTGGCGTTGAGCCCCGCCACGCGCTCCAAAAGCGGGGCGGAGGCGGTGTTGAGGTCCACGCCGACCGCGTTGACGCAGTCCTCGACGACGTGGTCGAGCGCCTCGCCGAGGCGCTTTTGCGGCATGTCGTGCTGGTACTGCCCGACGCCGATGGCCTTGGGGTCGATCTTCACCAGCTCCGCCAGCGGGTCCTGCAGCCGCCGCGCGATGGAGACCGCGGAGCGGAGGTTTACGTCGTAGTCGGGGAACTCCTCCGCCGCCAGCTTGGAGGCACTGTAAACCGATGCGCCCGCTTCGTTTACTATCATGTAGCTAAGCCCGCCGCCGACCTCGGCAATGAGTTCGACGGTCATTTGCTCCGTTTCGCGCGACGCCGTGCCGTTGCCGATGGCGATGTGCGCGACGCCGTGGCGCTTGACCATCGCCTTGAGCGTGTCGATCGCCTGGCGCTTGCGTCCCGCGCCCTGCGTGGGATAGACGACGGCGGTGTCCAGCACCTTACCCGTGCCGTCGACGACCGCGACCTTGCAGCCGTGGGCATAGCCGGGGTCGAGGCCCATCGTGACGCGGCCCTTGACGGGCGGCTGCATCAGCAGCGGCTTCAGATTGAGCGCGAACATGTGGATCGCGCCCTCGGACGCGGCTTCGGTCAGGCTCGCGCGGAGTTCGCGCTCCAGCGACGGCTCGATCAAGCGGTCGTACGCGTCCTCGCAGACGGCGCGCAGGAGGTCCGCGGCGGACGTGCCGGACTTGACGAACGCGCCGGTCACGGCGCTGAGCGCGAAGTCGCGGTCGACCGTGACGCTGACCTTCAAAAAGCCCTCTTTCTCGCCGCGGTTGAGCGCGAGCACCTGATGCCCCTGCATGCGCGGCACGGGCTGGACGAAGTCGTAATAGAGCCGATAGACGCTGTCCTCTTCGCGTGCCGCCGCGGAGCGCACAAACCCCTTCTTCTCATAGAGCGTACGCAGCGCCTTGCGGAGGTTCGCGTCGTCGGAGATGCGCTCCGCGATGATGTCGCCCGCGCCCGCAAGCGCGTCGTCAACGCTCTCGACGCCCTTCTCGGCGTCGACGTACGGCTCGGCGAGCAGATGCGGGTCGGGCAGGTCGCGCGGCTGCGCGAAGATCGCGTCGGCGAGCGGTTCGAGGCCCTTTTCCTTCGCGACGGTCGCGCGGGTGCGGCGCTTGGGCTTATAGGGCCTGTACAGGTCCTCGACCTCCGCCAGCGTCTTGGCGTTGTCGACGGCGGCGGCGAGCTCGTCGGTGAGCGCGCCCTGCTCCGCAATGGAGCTTTTGACCGTCCCGCGCCGCTCCTCGAGCGAGCGGAGATAGGCAAGACGCTCCTCGAGCGCGCGCAGCGCCGTGTCGTCCATCGAGCCGTGCAGCTCTTTGCGGTAGCGCGCGATAAACGGAACGGTGTTGCCCGCGTCAAGCAGCTCGATCACAGCGGCGACGTGCGCCTCGCTGCGGCCCAGCTCTGTTGCGATGAGTTGTACAATAGAATCCATAGCGTATCCTTTTTGACAAATATTACTTATGGTATAGCTTCTTGACCTCGTAGCGCGGCTCGCAGGTGACGTGGATACCGAGGCTCTTATAGAGCTGGATGTCCTCCTCGGAGATGATGACCGAGAAGTGCGCGTCCGCGCCGCGGAGCTTGCCGAGCTGCTGCTGCGCGAGCGCCGCGAGCGGATTGGTCAGGCCGGAGATGGCGAGCGCCAGCAGCACCTCGTCGGAGTGCAGGCGCGGGTTGTTATGCCCCAGATGCTGGGTCTTGAGCGTCGAAATGGGCTTGATGACCATGTCGGGAATGAGGTCGAGCTCATCGTTGATGCCGCCCTCGACCTTGAGCGCGTTCATCAGCATCGACGCCGAAGCGCCGAGCAGCGACGAGGTCTTGCCGGTAATGAGCCGCCCGTCGGGCAGCGCCATCGCGCCGGCGGGCGCGCCGGTTTCCTCCGCCTTTTCGAGCGACGCGGCGAACGCAGGGCAAAGCTCGCTCGTGACATCTGCCTGCTGCATGACCAATTCGAGCTTTCGCACCTGCTCGTCGTCCGCCTCGCCGCGCACGCGCGCGACCAGCGTATTGCAGTAGCGGCGCAGGATCTCCATGCGCGACGCCTGGCGGCAGACCTCGTCGTCGACGATGCAGTTGCCCGCCATGTTGACGCCCATATCGGTCGGGGACTGATACGGGCTCTTTTCGTGAATCCGCTCGAAAATCGCGCGCAGCACGGGGAAAATCTCCACATCGCGGTTGTAGTTGACCGTCGTTTCGCCGTATGCCTCGAGGTGGAACGGGTCGATCATGTTCACGTCGTCGAGGTCGGCGGTCGCCGCCTCGTAGGCGAGGTTGACCGGGTGCTTGAGCGGCAGGTTCCAGATGGGGAAGGTCTCGAATTTTGCGTAGCCCGCCGCTACGCCGCGCTTGTGCTCGTGGTAAAGCTGGCTCAGGCAGGTCGCCATCTTGCCGCTGCCGGGGCCCGGCGCGGTGACGACGACGAGCGAGTGCGCGGTTTCGATATAATCGTTTTTGCCGAAGCCCTCGTCGCTGACAATATGTGCCACGTCCGAGGGATAGCCCGCGATGGGGTAGTGGCGGTAGCTTTTGACGCCGAGCGCGTCGAGCCGCTTCAAAAACGCGTCCGCCGCGCCCTGGCCGGCGTACTGCGTCACGACGATGCTGCCGACGTACAGCCCCAGCGAGCGGAAGGAGTCCATCAGGCGCAGGCAGTCGTCGTCGTAGGTGATGCCGAGGTCCCCGCGCACCTTGTTTTTCTCAATGTCGTTCGCGTTGACCGCGATGACGATCTCCACGTCGTCCTTGAGCTGCTGGAGCATACGCACCTTGCTGTCCGGCTGGAAGCCGGGCAGCACGCGCGAGGCGTGGAAGTCGTCGAACAGCTTGCCGCCGAATTCGAGGTACAGCTTGCCGCCGAATTGGTCGATGCGCTCGCGAATGTGCGCGGATTGCATGGACAGATATTTGTCGTTGTCGAAGCCGAGTTTTATCATAGAACCCCAATCTCCCCCCATGATAATTTCAACCGTAATTATATTCGATCGGGGCATGGAAAAAAAGGCTTGACATTTAGACGGGCATGCGCTAATATAATTCATGCTCGACTTGCGCGGTTAGCTCAGCTGGTAGAGCACATGCTTGACGTGCATGGGGTCACAGGTTCGAGTCCTATACCGCGCACCACGAAAAATCCTCGGATCTGTCATGGGTCTGAGGATTTATTTTATGATAATGAAATAACAGGAGGAAATCACGATGAAGCTTGCCATCGGCAACGACCATGCGGCGGTCGAGATGAAAAACGAGATCATGGACTATCTCAAAAGCAAGGGCGTCGAGGTCGTCAACGTCGGCACCGACACCAGCGAGCGCTTTGACTATCCCGTTGCGGGCTACCGCGTCGCGAAGCTGGTCGCGGCGGGCGAGGCGGACGGCGGCGTGCTGATCTGCGGCACGGGCGTCGGCATCAGCCTTGCGGCGAACAAGGTCCGCGGGATCCGCGCGTGCGTCTGCAGCGACCCGTACACCGCGAAGCTCTCCAAGCAGCACAACAACACGAACATTATCGCCTTCGGCGCGCGCGTCATCGGCGTCGAGACCGCGAAGATGATCGTCGACGAGTGGCTGAACGCCAAGTTCGAGGGCGGCCGCCACGAGCAGCGCGTCGCGCTCATCACCGAGATCGAGCAGACGCAGAAGCTCGCCTCGCGCGGCGAATGAGAACGGCAGAAAATCCCGCCCATCGGGCGGGATTTTCATGTTGAAACCGCATGGGTTTTCTGCTATGATAATTATGAGTAATTCTGTGACAGGAGGAACGCTTTGTATGGATCCGGTCAGAGTGATCGAAGTCAAAGAAAGCATTTTCGCGGACAACAACGCGGACGCGGACCGTCTGCGCGCGCAGCTCAAGCGGCAAAGTACGTTTCTGCTCAACCTCATGTCGTCCCCCGGCTCGGGCAAGACGACCACGCTCAAGCGTACCATCGCCGCGCTCAAAGACGAAATGCGGATCGGCGTTATGGAGGCGGATATCGACTCCGATGTGGACGCCGCGGCGATTCTTGAGACCGGCGCCCGCGCGATCCAGATTCACACCGGCGGCATGTGCCACCTCGACGCGGACATGACGCGCCAGGGCCTGACCGAGTTCGGCGCCGAGGATCTGGACCTCGTGATTCTGGAGAACGTCGGCAACCTCGTCTGCCCCGCGGAGTTCGACACCGGCGCGGTGAAGAACGCGGTCATTCTCTCCGTGCCCGAGGGGCACGACAAGCCGCTCAAGTACCCGCTGATGTTTGAAGTCGCGAACGTGCTTATCATCAACAAGATCGACGTGATGCCGTACTTCGACTTTGACCTTGAAAAGGTCAAAGAATTTGCGCACATGCGCAATCCGGGGCTTGAGATCTTCCCGATCTCCGCCAAGACCGGCGAAGGCGTCGACGCGTGGGTCGATTGGCTGCGCAAGCAGGTCGGCGATTGGAAGAAATAGAGCATTTGACAGAATAGAGAACGCGATTAGCAAGAGGGAGGGACCACGATGGTCAAAGAAGTCAACCCCAAGATCCACGTCAACGAGCGGGATTATCCCGTTACGGATCACCATTGCGACGATCCGGAAAAGAAAAAGCTGCTGAAAAAGCTGGCGGTCATGATTACCGACAACATTCCGAGGAAGCTGCCGGGGGGCATGAAGGAAAACCACATGGATTTCTGGATCCTCGACCGCATGCTGACGAAAGATGAAGTCCGGTTCATGCTCAGCTTCAAGAAGCGCCGCACCGGCAAGACGACGAAGGAGCTTGCCGCCGCCAACAGCATGAGCGAGGAAGAGGCGCAGAAGATCATCGACCATCTGCTGTGGATCGGCATCATCGAGCAGAACCGCGACAACGCCGACGAGCATATCCAATATTGGATCCCGAAGTGGGTCGTCGGCTCGGGCGAGTACATGGTCGAGCACCCGACGCTGACCGACACCAATCCCGAGGTCGCGACGATGTTCAACCTCGCGCCGCAGGAGCCGCTGGAGCTCGCCGCGAAGCTGATCCCGCCCGGAGGCGCCGGCATCGGCATGCACGTCATTCCCGTCGAGCAGGCGATCCCCGGCGAGTCGCAGTCCGCCAGCGTGGAGCATTTGAGCCACTGGCTGCAGAAGTACGACAAGTTCTGCTCTATGGTGTGCGCGTGCCGCAAGGCGCAGCGCGTCCGCGGCGAGGGCGTCGGCGACATCGAGGGCCACATGTGCATCGGCGTCGGCGACATCGCGGAGTTCCTGGTCGAGTCCGGCAAGGACGCGCGCTACATCACCCGCGAGGAGGCGCTGGAGATCATCATGCGCGCCGAGCGCAAGGGCTACGTCCACCAGATCACGAACCTCGACGGCCCGAACCGCATCGTCGGCATCTGCAACTGCTCCCCGGGCAGCTGCTACGGCCTGCGCACCTCGCAGCTATTCAACACGCCGAATATGTCCCGCAGCGCCTACCGCGCGCACGTCGAGCCCGAGAAGTGCGTCGCGTGCGGCAAGTGCGTGGAGGTATGCCCCGCAGGCGCGGCGCGCCTCGGCCAGAAGCTCTGCCGCGCGGACGGCTCCAAGGTCATGTACCCGATGCACGACCTGCCGGACGACCACGTCTGGGGCGAGGACAAGTGGAACCGCAACTACCGCGACACCAACAAGGTCAACTGCTACGACACGGGCACGTCGCCGTGCAAAACGGCATGTCCCGCGCACATCGCGGTGCAGGGCTATATCCGCATGGCCGCCGAGGGGCGCTATGAGGAGGCCGTCGCGCTGATCCGTCAGGACAACCCGTTCCCCGCGGTCTGCGGCGCGATCTGCAACAAGCGCTGCGAGGGCCGCTGTACCCGCGGCACGATCGACAATCCCGTCTCCATCGACGAGATCAAGAAGTTCCTGTGCCAGTGGGAGTCCAGGAACCTCGACAAGTTCGTCCTGCCGTGCGAGAACATGTCCGGCAAGCAGTGGGACGACTATAAGATCGCCGTCGTCGGCTCCGGCCCCGCGGGCCTCGCCGCGGCGTACTACCTGCGGCTCGACGGCTATCCCGTCACCGTGTTCGAGAAGGCGGAGAAGCCCGGCGGCATGATGATGAACGGTATCCCGAATTTCCGGCTGGAAAAGGAGATCCTTGAGGGCGAGATCGAGATCATTCGCCGCATGGGTGCCGAGATCAAGTGCGGCGTCGAGGTCGGCAAGGACGTGACGATCCAGCAGCTGCGCGAGCAGGGCTATAAGGCGTTCTATGTCGCCATCGGCCTGCAGAGCGGCGGCAAGCTGAACGTGCCCGGCGACGACGCCGAGGGCGTCATGTCCGGCATCGACTTCATGCGCAAGGTCAACTCCGGCGAGGGCGTGAAGCTCTCCGGCAAGTGCGTCGTCATCGGCGGCGGCAACATCGGCGCGGACGTGGCGCGCACGGCGGCGCGCTGCGGCGCGGAGAGCGTGTCGCTCTACTGCCTTGAGAGCTACGACGAGATGCCGATGGGCGAGCAGGACCGCTCCGAGTGCGAGGAGGAGGGCATCTCCGTCCACGCCGGCTGGGGCCAGACCGAGATCGTGACCGAGGGCGGCAAGTGCTCTGCTATCCGTTTCCGCAAGTGTCTCTCCGTCAAGAACGCCGAGGGCCGCTTCGACCCGAAGTTCGACGACGCGCAGACCGAGGAGGCCGAGTGCGCGACCGTGCTCTACTGCATCGGCCAGAAGGCCGATTGGGGCAAGCTGCTGGACGGCACGAAGGTGGAGTTCAACCGCAACGGCACCGCCAAGGCGGACCCCGTGACGCTCCAGACCGCCGAGCCCGACGTCTTCATCGGCGGCGACGCCTACACGGGCCAGAAGTTCGTCATCGACGCGGTCGCGGCGGGGCGCATCGTGTTCCAGTCCATCAACCGCTATGTACATCCCGGCCAGTCCATGACCATCGGCCGCGACCTGCGCGAGTTCATTGAGCTCGACCGCGACGATATCAACACCGTCGGCTACGACAACGCCAAGCGCCAGAAGCCCGCCGTGAAGGCCGGCGAGGCGAACAAGACGTTCGACGATCTGCGCCTGCCGCTCACCGAGGAGCAGGTCAAGATCGAGGCGAACCGCTGCCTCAAGTGCGGCGCGACGACGGTCGATCTCAACCAGTGCATCGGCTGCGGCCTGTGCACGACGCGCTGCCAATTCGACGCGATCCATCTCTCGCGCGACCTGCCTGCCGCCAGCGACATGCACACGGCGGAGGAGATGATGAAGGTCGTCGGCCCGTACGCGCTCAAGCGCGGCTTCAGGATCCTCAAGAGGAAGGTCACCGGCAAGTCGGATTATCCGACCATGCAGTGATCCCCCAACCGGTTAGCCGAATATACAGAAAGAGGAGCAGGCGCATGCGCCTGCTCCTCTTTCGCCTGTGAGAGAGCCGGTTTTTTACTACGCCTAAAATCACTGCAGCCGCCGTGCTGCGCACAGCGGCGCGTCTCATACGAAATGCAACGCGCCTTGCGGCGCTGTAAAAAGTAGAATACTTCTACTTTTTCATGCGTTTCAGTATGAGATCAGTATTACACCTTGCGGATATCAATGCGCGTGACGCGG
>JAFTGG010000080.1 GCA_017458025.1 Oscillospiraceae bacterium
AAAATCTTAAACAAATGCGCCTTGAAAGCATAGGGCGTGTTTGCTATACTATTTGACGCCGCGCTGAGAAAAGTTCGCGCGGGCGCGGAACTTTTTTGATATCCGGCGCGTCTAACGCACGGGAAAAAACGGTAACAAAATTGTAGCCGAATCGTAACCGATTTGAAACGATTTCCCGCAAGAACCGTGCTACACTCGGCAAGCGTACGACACAGCAGGGAAAGGACATCGCAATGGCAGAAATACTTGACAAGGAGAATCAGGCTGCGGAAGCGCCCGCGGCGGGGACGTCGGCTGCGGAAGCGCCCGCGTCCGGCTTCAGTGAAGCCGCGCCTGTGCTGAGGAAAAAGAAAAACAGGAAAAAAACGGTCCGGCGCATCGTGACGCTCGTCATCGTCGCGGCGCTGCTCGCCGGCGCGTTCTTCGCATGGAGGCGCTTCAAGGGCGGCGACGGCGACGCGCAGAGCGAGGTGCTGACCGAGACGGTCGGCCGCGGCTCCATTACCAGCATGGTCGAGGGCAGCGGCGCGGCGGTCGCGAAGAACAGCGCCAGCATTACGCTGCTTTCCGACGGCCAGGTGCTTGACGTCTACGTTTCCGAGGGCGACTTCGTTTACGCCGGAGACTTGCTCTACAGCATCGAGGCAGGCGACGCGCAGAGCAGCGTCGATAAGGCGGCAAAGCGCGTCCGCGCCGCGCAAAAGGAGCTGGACCGCCTCGCCGACGCGGCGAACGACCTGAATGTCCGCGCCGATTTCGCGGGTATCCTTTTAGACGTTGCGGACATCAAGGCGGGCGACGAGGTGAGCAAGGGCGACAAAGTGGCGACGCTTGCGGACAACACGCGTCTGCTGCTGCCGCTCTACTTCAGCTACGCTTACGAGCACGACATCTACGTCGGGCAGAGCGCGACGGTGTCCGTGCCCATTACGATGGCGCAGTTGCCCGGCACGGTGTACGAGATACATAAGGTGCAGCGCGTCTCCGCCGAGGGCGGCAAGCTTTTCGAGGTCGTGATCGTGCTGGACAACCCCGGTACGCTGACCGGCGAAAAGGGCGAAGATGGGAAAAAGATGGTCGCGACGGCGACGCTGAGCGCCGGCGGCGAGACGATCTATCCCTACGAGTACGGCGAGCTGGAATGGTTCCGCACCGCGTCGTTGACCGTCGAGATCAACGGCGAGTGCGCATGGAATAACCTGTATAATTATATGCCGGTCAAGGCGGGCGAAAGCGTGATGTCCCTGACGGCGGAGAGCAGCGAGGACGCGCTGGCGGATCAGGAGGCGGAGCTTCAGGCGGCGATGGACAGCCTGGAGAAAGCGCAGAAGAACCTTGACGCGCTCAACGGCATCGCGCCCATCGACGGCACGGTGCTGACCATCGGCATCACGGCGGGCGAGGAGGCAAAGACCGGCACGGTCGCGGTGAGCATCGCGGACACGACGACGATGATCGTCAACGCGACGGTGGACGAGATGAACGTCTCCTACGCCAAGCCCGGCATGATGGTCAACATCGACCTGTGGGACCAGCAGTTGTTCGGCGTGATCGACAGCGTGAGTCTGACGGCGACGGCGGAGAACGGCGTCGCGCGTTTCCCGATGGTCATTTCGGTGGACAACAGCGAGGGGCTGCTCATGTCCGGCGCGTACGTCCAATATTCCTTTACCGCCAGCCAGAGCGACGACTGCCTGATCGTCCCGATCCAATGCGTCAAGTCGGCGCAGACGATGGACGGCGAGAGCTGCAAGGTGCTCTTTGTCCAGACCGACGTCCCGCCGGAGAACGAGGCGGAGCTGGCGATGGATATGATGGACGTGCCCGAGGGCTTTTATCCCGTCATCGTCGAGACCGGCATCTCCGACAACTACAACGTCGAGATCCTCTCCGGCGTCGAGGAGTTCACCACCGTCTACGCGGGCGTCATGAACAACGGCGGCATGGGCTTCGGCATGTATTTCTAAGGCGATGCTGATTTCATTAAAAAACGTCTACAAGATTTACGGCGAGGGCCTTGAGAGCGAGGTCCGCGCGCTCGACGGCGTGAGCCTTGAGATCGACTACGGCGAGTTCGTCGCCATCGCGGGGCAGTCCGGCTCGGGCAAGTCCACGATGATGAACGTGTTGGGCTGCCTCGATATCCCGACCTACGGAGACTACTTCCTCGCGGGCAAGGACGTGGCGCTGCTCACCGACAAGGAGCTCTCGCACATTCGCAACAAACAGATCGGCTTCATCTTTCAGGGCTACAACCTGATCCCGTCGCTCAGCGCCGTGGAGAACGTGGAGCTGCCGCTCATCTACCAAGGCGTGTCGCCGTTTGACCGGCGCGACATGGCGATCGAGGCGCTGGAGCGCGTCGGCCTTGCCGACCGCGCGAAGCACCACCCCGCGGAGATGTCCGGCGGCCAGCAGCAGCGTGTCGCCATCGCGCGCGCCATCGCGGCGCACCCGCCGATCATCATGGCGGACGAGCCGACGGGCGCGCTGGACTCCAAGACCGGCCTTGAGGTGCTGGCGTTTTTACAGCAGCTCAACAAAGAGGGCAGCACGATCCTGCTTATCACGCACGACAACGGCATTGCAGCGACTGCGCGCCGCATCGTGCGGCTTTCCGACGGCAAGATCGTCGAGGATCACGCGCAGGAGGTGGATTGGATATGAAATTCGGGCAGGCCGTCAAAATGGCGGTCAAGTCCATCCTCGCGAAGAAGGGCCGCTCGTTCCTCACGATGCTCGGCATCATCATCGGCATTGCGTCGGTCATGACCATCGTCGCCACCGTGTCGGGCTATAACGACAAGATGATGGAGGTGTTCGAGGCGGCGGGCACGAACACGATCACGGTCTACGGCTACCTGTACAACGGCGGCAGCATCTTTGAGAGCGTCTACGACTACTGTCAGGGCCTCGGCGACGAGGTG
>JAFTGG010000081.1 GCA_017458025.1 Oscillospiraceae bacterium
CCCGCCGCCGTCACGCTTGCGGACGACGTTGACGCGGAACCCGTCGCGGTGCGTACGCGGCGGCCTTACTGCTATACCATTCTCGTCTCCGGCCTGGACGACGCGGGCGGCGGGTGCGACACGAACCTACTCGTGCGCTTTGACGCGCCGTCGAGACGCATCGACGCCGTGAGCCTGCCGCGCGACACGCTGCTGCACACCGAGCGTTACAGCAACAAGCTCAACTACGCCTATGCCTCCGGCGGCACGGAGCGGCTGCGCGGCGACGTGGAGCAGCTACTCGGCGTGCCGGTCGATTACAGCGTCACCGTCGATCTGAAGGGCTTTATCGCCTTGGTCGACCGCATCGGCGGCGTCGATTTCGACGTGCCCGCGGACATGGACTACGACGATCCGGCGCAGGGTCTGCACATCCACTACGCCAAAGGCGCGCGCCATCTGAGCGGGCAGCAGGCGATGGAAGTCGTGCGCTGGCGCAAAAACAACAACGGCGGCGGCTACGCCGACGCCGACATCGGGCGTATCGCGACGCAGCAGGCGTTTTTGAAAGCCGTCGCGGAGCAGGCGCTGCGCCTGCAGAACGCGCCCGCGCTGGCGCAGGCCCTCTTTTCGTACGTCAAAACCGACCTTACCGCCGGCAATCTCGCCTGGCTCGCCGCCGAGGCGATGGACATCGGCGCCGGGGGCGTGCGCTTCCACACGCTGCCCGGCGACGGCGCGGGGTACTACCGCGGCGAATCCGTCTATGTCCTCGACCCCGACGCGACGCTCGCGCTCGTCAACGAGGCGCTGAACCCCTACGACCGCCCCGTCGAGGCGGACGAGTTGGATATTTTCGTCCCCTAGCTTTCCTGTACAAAGGAGTGACTGTCAATGAAAAATCTGATACGGCGCATGCTCGCCCTGCTGCTGCCGCTCGCGCTGCTGCTGTCCGTTGGCGCGCAGGCGGCCGTCGGCGACGGGTACGGCGACGAGTCCGGCGCGCAAAACGGCGCGCTGCTGCCCAAGATCGCGGCATACGACGGGCAGTTTGCAGACCTCGCCGACGTGAATCCCGTATTCCTCCCCTACATCGCCGCGAGCTATGAATACGGCCTGTTTGCCGGACGCGACAACGGCTTCGCGCCCCACGCGGACGTCACAGTCGCGGAGCTGCTGACGCTCTCGGCCCGCCTGCGCGCCGCCTATGCGGGCGAGACGATCCCCGCCGCCGCGGAGGGCGAGGTCTGGTACCTCCCCTATGTCGTCTACCTCGCCGAGCGCGGCCTGCTCGGTCTCTCGCCCGCCGACTATGACGCGAGCGCGACGCGCGCGGAGCTCGCCGGTATCTTCGCGCTCTCGCTGCCGGAGGACTGTTTCGACAACCGCAACGCCTTGATCGTCACCGACGCCTACGCCTCCGGCGATTACATCACGGACGTGGACGAGTACACGCCCTACCAGCCGCAGATTTTGTGGCTCTACCGTCAGGGCGTCCTCGCCGGCATGGACGCGTTCGGCAGCTATTGGCCGGACGAGCCCGCCTCCCGCGCCGAGGTCGCCGCCGTCGTTACGCGCATGGTGGACCCGTCGCTGCGCATCGCGCTCGATTGGGAGACGCTCCCGTCATGGTCCGCCGCCGGCGCGACGCTCGCAAGCCTGGTTACGGCGCCGGAAACGGCGCCGGACTCCACGCCCGACTACAACGATATCGCCGCCGTCGAGACGCTCGTGCGTCAGATGCTCTCGGACGGCGGGCACGTCATCACGCTGACCTATCCGCGCCCGCTGGCGGATTCGGACGCCCGCACGCTCGCCCGCGTCTTTTCCATGAGCGTCAAAACGTTCTGCGAGCAGATGTACAACTCCGTCGAGTGCGTGCGTTACATGCGCAGCGGCCTCACAACGCTGATCTTCTCCGCCACCGCGTGCCGCGGCAAGACCGCCGATGCCCGCAACGCGGAACTCGAACAGTACCGCGACGCGACGATGGCGAGAGCCATCGAGGTACACGACATGCTCTGGGAAACCGGACAGCTCAGCGAGGATATGAGCGAGCGCGAAAAGGCGTGGGTCTATTACTGCTGGCTGTGCGACAACTGCTCCTACGACTATGCCGGCGCAAGCGACGATTACTCGGTCAGCCACCTCGCCTACGGCGCGCTGGTCAACGGCACCGCCGTCTGCGACGGTTACACCGGCGCGTACAACCTCTTTTTAAAGCTGGAGGGCGTCGAATGCTACGCCCTTCCGAAGGAAAGCCTCAACCACATTTGGACCGTCGCGACGCTCGACGGCGTCGAGTGCCACATCGACGTCACCTGGGGCGACCAGATGAACGCCGCCGGACGCTCGGCCTATTTTGCGATGACTCCGGCGCAGTCCGAGCGCGTTCACACGCGATAAGCCGCGCAGAAAAAACAGCCGTGAAGCAACGCTTCACGACTGTTTTTCCATTCGTTCCAGATACACCAGATTCGTAAACAGCGCGCCCTGCCGCCGCATATAGTCCGCGTAGGCGCGTCGCTCGATATAAAGCTCCTGCCCCCATGAGGAAACGCGCATCCAATCGTCGTCCAGCCCGAGGACGGTCAAAAAATGCCCCTTGGTGCGCGCCGCCGCGACGTAAGCGCCGCCCGTCCTGCGGTAGAGCTGCAGCCGCTCCGCGTCCCAGACGCGCGGGAAGCTCGGGCCGATGGCAACGATGGCGGGCAAATCGTTTGCAAGCAGACGCGCAAGCCGGTCCCAAAACCTCGCGCCCGACGCGCTCCAGCCGGCGCGCACGCGTACGCCGCGCTTCCGCAGCAGCGCGTTGAGCCCGATGGCGAGCCGCACTCCGTCAATGCCGTGATGAGGGACCAGCGGGAAATACTTGCGCAGCGAGTTTACATAACGCTCGTACTCCTCCTGTTCCAGCTCGCCGCGGCCGGTCAGGTACAGCAGCGTATCCGCGCAGGCGACAACGCCGCAGCCGCAAAGGCGGAAGTTCCGGTCGGGAAACCAATTCTGGTCCCCGCCGCAGGAGAGCCCTTCTGCCGTGCGCACGCGGGGCCACGGGCGCGTCAGCTCAATCCGCACGCCGGAGCACCGCCTCGGCGGAGAGTTCGGGATTGATGGTGTCCTCGCACTCGATGGTGATCGCGGCGGCGGCCGCGCCGAGCGCCGCCGTGCGCGATAGGTTCTCGCCGCGCAGCCACGACCACGCGATCGCCGCCATCAGCGCGTCGCCCGCGCCGGTGGTGCTTTTGACCTCCGCGCGCGGCGCCGGCTCCCAGACCGTCTCGTCCTCCGCGGCGGCGAGAAAGCCCTCCTTGCCGAGCGACAAAAACACCTGCGTCACGCCGAGGTCGATGAGCTTTCGCGCCGCGCGCCGCGCGCTGTTGCGGTCGACGACGCTCACGCCGGAGAGCAGCTCCGCTTCGAGCGCGTTCGGCTTGAGCGTATGAATTTGCGGCAGCAGCGCCGCGAGCTTGTCCGCCTTCGACACCGACACGGGATCGACGAACAGCGGCGCGGTCAGATGCGACGCGAGGTATCCGAGCGCCTCCGCGGACAGGTTCGTGTCCGCCACGACGAGCGCCGCGCCGTTGAGCACGTCCAGATGCGCCGCAAAATAATCGGGCGTCAGCTTTTCGCAGATCGTCATATCCGACACGGCAAGCTCCATGTCGCCGCGCTCGTCGCTGATGTAGACATAGGTGGACGTACGCATATCCGGCACGCGCAGCGCGTGGCCAAGCCCGATGCCGAGCGCCGCGCAGGATTCCGCCATCGCGCGGGCATAGCCGTCGCCGCCGAGCGCGGTCAGCAGCTCGACCTCCGCGCCCAGCAGGCGCAGGTCGTGCGCGATGTTGCGCCCCACGCCGCCGAGGCTGGTATGCACATGCCCGGGGTTGGAATCCTTTGTCCGGAGCCTTTGGAACGGACGCGCGCCGATGTCGACGTTGACGCCGCCCGCCACCGCGATATAGGACATAGTATCACCTTCTTTGGCCCTATTTTACACGAAAACCCCTCCATGCGCAAGAGGAACAGGCGTTGACAAGCGTGATACCGCATGGTAAAGTAGGTCGGATTCCATCGAAAGGGGTGATCGCATGTCAAAGCCGGACGGCAGCGTCGTCAGGCAGGCGTTGATCCGCTCCGTTCCCGTCATGGCGGGTTACGTCGTGCTGGGCATCGGCTTCGGCATTTTGCTGCGCGGCGCGGGCTACGGCGTGGGGTGGTCGTTCGCGATGAGCCTGCTCATTTACGCCGGTTCGATGCAATTCGTCGGCGTCAGCCTGCTCGCGGGCGGCGCGTCGCTGCTCGCCGCCGCGCTCACGACCGTCATGGTCAACGCGCGGCATCTGTTTTACAGCATCTCCATGATCGGGCGGTATCAGAACGCGAAGTACAAGCCCTATCTCATTTTCGCGCTGACGGACGAGACGTACTCCATCCTGTCCGACGGTTCCGCGCCCGAAGGCGCGGACCCCGATCTCTACCGCCTGCTCGTCTCGGCGTTCGACCAATGCTGGTGGGTGACGGGCAGCGTGCTCGGCAGCCTGCTCGGCGCGGTCATTCCGTTCTCCACGCAGGGTATCGAGTTCTCGATGACGGCGCTGTTCATCGCGTCGTTCACGCAGCAATGGCTCACGGCAAAGGATCGCCTCCCCGCGCTCACCGGACTGCTCGGCACGCTCGCGTGCCTGCTCGCGTTCGGGCCGGAACGCTTCCTCATTCCCGCGATGCTGCTCATCACATTGGTTCTCACCCTGCTGCGCCCGCGGCTCGGCCGGCGGGAGGAGGCGGCGCGATGAATTTCGGACACTCCGCAGCGCTCGTCGCGGTCATGGCGCTCGTCACCATGCTGCTGCGTTTTCTGCCGTTTCTCATCTTCCGCGCCGGCAAGCCGATCCCGCCCTATGTCGCCTACCTTGGCGACGTGCTGCCCGCGGCGATCATCGGCATGCTGGTGGTCTACTGCCTCAAGGACACCGTCGTGACCGCCGCGCCCTACGGCGCGCCGGAGTGGATCGCCGCCGCCTGCGTGGTCGGGCTTCAGGCGTGGAAGCGAAACTCGCTTTTGAGTATCCTGTCCGGCACGGTGGTCTACATGCTGCTCGTGCAGCTCGTATTTTAGGCCTTGTTTGATTTTTCAAACAAGGCCTAAAAATAAGATATTTTTATTGCAGCCGCTGTGCATAGCACAGCGGCGCGTCATAAAAAGTGGAATACTTCTACTTTTGCATGCATTTCAGTATGACATTACGGGTCCATTTCCTCAAGGTAGCACTTCCGCGCCGAGCGCAGCGCGTAGAGCGCCACGACCCAAACCCAGATCTCTGTCGCCGCAAGCGGGAGCTTGCCGGCCTGATACAGCACCGCGGGCATGTCCGCGATGGCGTGGAGCAGGATCGCGAACGGGAACCACGTCCATTGCGTCCTGTCCCGCGCGGCGAGGAACACGAACAGCGACAGCGCAATATGGAACAACAGCGTGCCCGCGCGCTCAAGCATCGCGACGGCGCACATGCCGGGCGTGATCTGCCCGATCAGCCCCAGAGAACCTGCCAGCGCGTTCGCGTCCCCTCCCACGAGCGCCAGCGCCGCGTCCGCATTGCCCGCGCGGTAAAAGAGCACCAGCAGCGCATACGACGCATAGGTCACGCCCAGTATTAACATCGCTTCGATGCCGCCGTGGCCGATGCCGTAGGTCACCGCCGTGTCGCGCTCGGGATAGCGGGTCTTTCGGAGTATCCAGCGGAACGCGACGTAGCGCCCCGTCTCCTCAAAAACGCCCGCGGCGAGCCCGCCGTAGAGCATATAGAGATAGACGTTCCCGTTCACCGCGCGGGCGAACGCGTTGTCGCCCAAAAGCAGCGCGCTGTGCAGCAGTTGTTCGAGCACGCCGGCGAACACGAACCAAATAAGCGCGCCGGCCAAGAACGGCAGCAGCTTCGCTCGCCGCGTCTTACGCCACCAGACCAGCAGCCCGACCGGCAGCGCAAAGCCGAACACCGCGCCGATGCAGAGCCAGACCAGAGTTGCGGTCGAGAGCATCGGGAGGCCCCCTTTCTCAAATCGCGAAATTGCCGTCGACGAATACCGGGATCTCTTTTCCGTCGTGCGTCGTGCCGACGATGGAGAGGTCCGCGGTGCCGACCATGAAATCGACGTGGTTGATCGACCAATTGAGGCCGTGCTCCCTGAGCTCCTCGCGCGTCATGCCGGCGCCGCCCTCGATGCACTCGGGGTACGCCTCGCCGAAGGCGAGGTGGCAGCGCGCATTCTCGTCAAAGAGCGTGTTGTAATACAAAATGCCTTGATTCGAGATCGGCGAATCGTAGGGCACGAGCGCGACTTCGCCGAAGTACGACGCGCCCTCATCCACCGTATAGGCGGCCTTGAGGAACTCCTCGCCTTTGTCGGCGCGCGCCTCGACGATCTTGCCGTCTTTGATGATAAAATGGAAGCCGTCGATGATGTTGCCGTTATCCACCAGCGGCAGCGCCGCGTAAACGGCGCCGTTGACGCCGAGACGGTGCGGCGCGGTGAAAATCTCCTCCGTCGGCATATTCGCGACGAAGGCCTGTCCCTTCGGCGTGACGCTTCGCCCGCTCGACCAGAGGTGCCCCTCGGGCAGCTCGACGGTCAGGTCCGTGCCGAGGGAATTGGCGTAACGCAGGCTCTTGAACCGCAGCTCGTTGAGCTTGTCGCGGCGCGCCTCCAAGGTCGCGAGGTGCCGGCGCCACTTCTCGGCCGCCGTGCCGTCGCCGGTGATGCGGACGGCGGCGAAGATCGCGTCCCAAAGCTTCCGCATCGCGGCTTCCTCGCCGTCGTCGGGGAACACCTTCTTCGCCCAGCTCGGAATGGGAACGGAGGCGATGCACCAGGGCGCGTCGTTGTTCATATAGGCGTGATAATACGGCTCCAGCTCTTTGCCGGCGGCGCGCTGGGCACGCAGGATGCGGTCGGTATCCACGCCCTTCAGCGTTTCGGGATCGGTCGCGTCGATGACGAGGCGCGGCACGCCCTCGGCGGCATAGCCGTTGAAGAAACGCTTGCGCCACTCCGGCACCTCGTCGAACACCTCGTCCGCGGCGCGCAGATAGCGTTCACGGCCGAGGAAGTCGTCGCTCCAGCTCATCACGACCTCCCGGCAGCCCGCGTCATAGGCGGCGGAGGCGCACAGGCGCGCAAAATGCGCGCATTCCACGGGGGATTGTATCATCAGGGTCTGCCCCTTCCGCAGGCTCAGGCCCACCTCGATCAAAAGCTTTGCGTATTCGTTCAGTTTCCGCTCCATAATATCTCCTAAATGCCAAGTAAGGCGCGCGCGAAGTTAAAGTAGATCAGCAGCGACACCGCGTCCACCAGCGTCGTGATAAACGGCGAGGACATGACCGCCGGATCGAAGCCCATTTTTTTTGCCAGCAGGGGCAAGATACAGCCGATGATCTTCGCGCAGATCACGGTGAGCAGCATCGTGACGCAGATGACCGCCGCGATCGTGATCGTGATCGGGTTGTGGAACACGAGGCGGTCGATGAACATGATCTTCAGGAAGTTCGCCGCCGAAAGCGTCGCGCCGCAGATGACGCCGACGCGGATCTCCTTCCAGACGACCTTCGGCAGATCGGCAAATTCGATCTCGTCCAGCGAGATGCCGCGAATGACCGTGACGCTCGCCTGGCCGCCGCAGTTGCCGCCGGTGTCCATCAGCATCGGGATATACGCCGTCAGAATCGCCACGGCGGCAAGCGCGCTTTCAAAGCCCGCGATGATCTGGCCCGTGAACGTGGCGGAAACCATCAGCAGCAGCAGCCACGGGATACGCGCTTTCCACGTCTCAAAGACGCCGGTCTTGAGATACGGCTTGTCGGAGGGCAGCATGGCCGCCATCTTTTCGATATCCTCCGTGGCCTCCTCCTCCATAACGTCGATGGCGTCGTCGACCGTGACGATACCGACGAGCCGCCCCTCGGCGTCCACGACGGGAAGCACGACGAAGTCGTACTTGCCGAACGCCTGCGCGACCTCCTCCTTGTCCTCCAGCGTGTTGACGGAGATGACGTTCGGGTCCATGATCTCCCCGACCACGTCGTCCTCCTCGGCGAGCAGCAGGTCGCGAATGGTGACGACGCCGAGCAGGTGCCGCCCCTCATCGGTGACAAAGCAGACGGAGATGGTCTCCATCTCGCTCGCCGTGCGGCGGATACGCTTGAACGCGTCCTGCACGGTCATGGTGCGCTTGAGGTCGAGCAGCTCCGTCGTCATCAGCGATCCGGCGGAGTCCTCGGGGTATTTCAGAATTTCGTTGATGCTCTTGCGGGTCTCGGGGTCGGCGTGGCGCAAAATGCGCTTGACGACGTTCGCCGGCATCTCCTCGACGAGGTCCGCCGCGTCGTCGACGTACAGCTCGTCCAGGACCTCCTTCAGCTCCGTGTTGGAGAAGCCGCGGATCAGCAGCTCCTGCGCGTCGGGCTCCAGCTCGACGAACACCTCCGCCGCGGGCCCTTTTGGGAGGAGCCGGAACAGCAGCGGCAGCTGCTCCTCGCTCAGATCCTCGAACAGGGCGGCGATATCGGCGGGTTCGAGCTGTTCCAGCTGGTCGCGCAGCGCGGCGTACTGCTTGCGCTCCAGCAGATCGCGAAGGCATTCGAGCAATTCCTCGCGATGCTCCTCAAAATCCACCATGACGGCTCCTCCTTTCTCATCAAATAAGTTATAATATTTTATGCGTTTTTCGCTTTTCTGTCAAGCATTCGCGGGCATATCGCGGCAGCATACAAATATTTTGTTCTTTTATTTTATCTTAACATGTGGTATAGTAATTTGAAAACTTTTGCGAAAGGAGCCGCGCTTTATGTCCGAATACCTTGAAAAGCACCGTACCGCAAAAGGCGCCGCGCTCCTGATCCGGCGCTACTTCGACCATCATGTCGCGCGCGACAGCGCGGCGCTGACGTATTACCTGCTGTTTGCATTGTTCCCGCTTTTGATCTTCCTCAACAACCTCGTGGGCTTGCTGTCCTTCGATCTCGACGCGCTGCTCTCCGCGATGGCGACCGTTATTCCCCGGGACGTGGTCGACCTTGCGGGGCAGTACCTCGTCTATATCTCCCGCGTGTCGAGCAAGACGCTGCTGTGGTTCAGCCTGGTGTTCACCATCTACTTCCCCTACCGCGCGGTGAACGCGCTGTTCCAATCCGTGCGCAAGGCGTACGACGCCGGCATGCCGCCGCAGTTTTTGCGCCAGCAGCTCCGCGTGCTGCTCTACACGCTCCTGTTCATCGTCGCCATTCCGCTCTCGATCCTCGCCTCGACGGTGAGCCATCGCGCGCTGGATTTCATCTCGGACTATATCTATCTGAGCGACCGCGCCATCGAGCTGTGGAGCTGGCTCCGCTTCGTCGTTCTCGGCGCGGTCCTGTTCGCGATGATCGCGCTGCTCTATGTGCTGGCGCTCGATGAACACAGCGTCCGGCGCGGCATTCTGCCGGGGGTGCTCGCCTCGCTGGTGGCGTGGATCGCGCTCTCCATGCTTTTCTCGCTCTACGTCGAGCGCGCCGCGCGCTACTCGGTCATCTACGGCTCCATCGGCACGATCATCGTGCTGCTTCTGTGGCTCTATCTCTCCGCGACCATGCTCATCATGGGCGCGGAGTTCAACAGCGTTTTGCTGGATACTCGAAAGAAATAAGAGGAGATCCAAATGAAAATACTCATTGTCGGTCTCGGAAAGGTCGGCTACGCCATTGCCCGGCAGTTGGAGGGCGAAAACCACGACCTGACGCTCGTGGACGCGAACGTCGAGGCGCTCTCACGCGCCGAAAATTCCATTGACGCGATGTTTGTCGTCGGCAACGGCGCGGGCGTCGGCACGCTCCTCCAGGCGGGCGTGCGCGAAGCGGACCTCGTCGTCGCCGTGACGGAGAACGACGAGGTGAACCTCATCTGCTGCCTGATGGCGAAAAAGCTGGGCGCGAAGCGCACCGTCGCCCGCGTCCGCAACCCCGAATATTTCCGCGAAGCGCCGGTGCTCCGCCGTGAGATCGGGCTGGATATGACCATCAACCCCGAGTACGCCGCGGCGCAGGAAATCGCGCGTATCCTGCGCGTGCCCGCCGCGTTCAGCGTCGAGAGCTTCGCCCGCGGGCTGGTCGAGCTCATCGGCTTTCAGGTCACGGAGGGCACGGCGCTCTCGGGCGTATCGCTGTTTGAGTACAACCGCCGCAACCCCGGCAGTATTCTTGTCTGCGCCGCGAAGCGCGGCAATGAGATCATCGTGCCGAACGGCAACTTCGTGCCGCTGCCCGGCGACCTCGTCTACATCATCGGCTCGCCGAGCGAGACGACGCGCGTGCTCAAAAGCACGGGCAAGGACATCGCGCGGGTGCGCCGCGTGTCGATCCTCGGCGGCGGGCGTATCGCGCTGTATCTCGCGTGGGCGCTGGAGAACACCGGCGCGCGGCTCACCGTCGTCGAGCGCGACGGCGAGCGCTGTCTCGACCTCGCGGAGAAGCTGCCCAAGGCGACCGTCATTCAGGGCGACGGCACCGACCACGAGCTGCTGGACACCGAGGGCATCTTCGAGTGCGACGCGTTCGTACCGCTGACCGGCCGCGATGAGGAGAATCTGCTCATGGCGCTCTCCGCGCAGCACGCGGGCGTCAAGAAGGTACTTCCCAAGATGTCGCGCCCGAACTATATGGAGGTGCTGCGCCAGCTCGGCCTTGAGACTGTCATCAGCCCGAAGGACATCACGGCGAACTTCATTTCAAGCTACGTCCGCGGCCTCGCGAACTCGCAGGGCAGCGCGGTCGAGAGCCTGCACAAGATTCTGGACGGCGCGATGGAGGCGGTGGAGTTTATCGCCTCGTCCGCGACGCACTTCCTCGACACGCCGCTCAAGGACCTGCATTTCAAGCGCGCCTTGCTCGTCGCCGCCATCGTGCACAACGGCAAGGTCGAGATCCCGGGCGGAAATTCGCAGATCCATGAGGGCGACCGCGTCATCGTCGTCGCCGAGCACCTGTTCCTCAAGGATCTCAACGACATTTTGGAGCGCTGACGCCATGAACCGGTCTGTTATCGCCCGCGTCGTCGGGCTGATCCTCGCGATCGAAGCGTTCTGTATGCTGCCGAGCTTCGTGATCGCGGCCGTAACGCGCGGCGCGGACGCCAACGCCTTCGGCGCCTCGATCGCGCTCTGCGGCGCCGCGAGCTTTTTCCTCTCCCGCATCAAGCCCAAGAGCAAACGCTTTCAGCCGCGCGACGGCTTTGTCGCCGTGGCGCTGTGCTGGATCGTGCTGGGGCTCTCCGGCGCGCTGCCCTACGCGTTCTACGGCTACTCCTACGTCGACGCCGTGTTCGAGACCGTCTCCGGCTTCACCACCACCGGCGCGACCGTCGTCGCCGCGCCCTCGGCGCTGCCGATGGGCTTGCAGTTCTGGCGCGCGCTGACGCAGTGGATGGGCGGCATGGGCGTGCTCGTCATGGTGCTGGCGCTGCTGACGTCGCTGGGCGAGGGCAGCGTCAACCTCATGAAGGCGGAAAGCCCCGGCCCCATCAGCTCCAAGCTGCGCCCCAAGACCAGCGAAACCGCGAAATCGCTCTACATCATCTATATCGCGCTCACCCTCGCGGAGACGCTTTTGCTCCGCGTGGCGGGCATGCCGTGGTTCGACAGCCTGACCACCTCGTTCACGACCATCTCCACCGGCGGCTTTTCCGTCCGCGACGCGAGCATCGCGTACTACGGCTCCGAGGCGGTCAATTGGATCATCGTGCTGTTCATGTTCGTCTCGGCGGTCAACTTCGGCGCGCTGTTCCAGATCCAGCGCGGGCAGTGGAAGGACGCGCTCAAGAGCGAGGAGCTGCGCGTTTACACGTTTATCACCGCCGGCGCGGTGGCGTTCATCGCCGCCGATCTGATCGTCACGCTCGGCAAGGGCGTCTACGAAAGCGTTTCGCAGTCCGCGTTTCAGGTCGTGACGCTGATGACGACCACCGGCTACGCGACGACCGACTTCGACCTCTGGCCCTTCTTCTCCAAGGCAGCGCTGATGCTCGTGATGTTCGTCGGCGGCTGCGCGGGCTCGACGGCGGGCGGCGTCAAGGTGAGCCGCGTCGTGATCCTTTTTAAGGGGCTCAAGCGCGAGCTGCGCCGTATTCTGCACACGCGCGAGGTGCGCCCGCTGACGCTGGAGGGCGAGCGCGTGGCGGAGGGCACGGTGTCCTCCGTGGCGGCGTTCTTTTTCGCGTACGTCGTCATTCTCATCGCCGCGGCGATGGTCGTTTCGCTCGACGGCGTGGACGTGGAAACGTCGCTCTCCGCGGCGTTGACGACGATCTCGAACGTCGGCCCCGGTTTCGCGCTCATCGGGCCGACGTGCAACTTTGCGTTCCTCTCCGCGCTCAGCAAGGTGGTGCTGACCGTCACGATGCTGCTCGGCAGGCTGGAGATCATGCCGCTGCTGGTGCTGCTGTTCCCGAGCGTTTGGAAGAAATAATAATACTATCTGATAGAAGACGCGGCTTTGGGTTTCCAAAGCCGCGCCTTTTGTTCGCCGTCATCATTCCGTTTTGCTTTGTATGCCGCCTTGCTTCGCGATGTGGAGAAATTCCTTCCACGCCTCGTCGTCCATCGTTTTCAAAAACTTCGTGAACTGCGCGAACCGTTCCTCCGCGGTTGCCCGCTCCGTCGGCTCGGCGTCCTCCGCGAGATAGGCGTCCTCCGCTTCCGTCACCGCTTCGAGCAGAATCTCCTTCGCCCGAAAAATACCGATCAGGTCCAGCCCCCCGTCGACCGCCAAGGCGTTGTCTAGCTGCATAAGCGCGTCCTCGCACTTCCCGAACAGCCCGAAGTAGAGCTTTTTGAAAAGCGCCAGCTCCTTTTGCCGATAGGCCATAACATCGTCCTCCTTTATAAAAATAAAAAAGTGGCGCAGCAGAGCCGCGCCACCGAAAAACGCAGCGCTCTACGTCGCCAAACGTTCCTGATGCACAACCTGCGCTTTCACGCAAAGAGTGTCAGGAGAGCGTGCGTTTTTGCCAAAAGGCAAATCGCCGCTCTTTGCGATTGAAAGCCAGCGGTTGATTATTAGGTTGTGCAACATTTTATGAAATTAACAGGAACGTTTGGCAAAATGATAGTACCATAATCCGGCAAAATAAGCAAGAAAAACCGTTTGATAAAATTGGCGGCCGCGCAAGCCGCAAAACGATGAATTTTTCCGCGTCTCGCCGCGCAAACTATGATCGGCGCATGCCAAATACGAATTTGGAGGACTCCACCATGACCGATCATACCAATCGCGGCACCGCATGTACCCCGAACACCTCGATCCATTGCAGCGTGACCGACTGCGCCTACCATTGCCAGGACGCGCAGTACTGCGGCCTGAACGCCATTCAGGTCGGCACGCACGAGTCCGACCCCGCTATGGACCGGTGCACGGACTGCCAGAGCTTTGAAAAGCTCTCGTAACACGATTTCGCCGCCGCAAG
>JAFTGG010000082.1 GCA_017458025.1 Oscillospiraceae bacterium
CAGGCGGCGCGCCGCTTTTTTGAACATCTTCGCGTCGGACGCGGCGCAGCCCGCCTCGTCCGCGGTCAAAACGCCGCGGAAGCAGTCGGCGAGCCCCGCGTCGCGGAGCTGCCGCTCCGCCTCCGCGCGCGGCAGGCCGGTCACGGCGTAGAGCCACACGCTTTCCATCTTCAGGATGGACAGCACCTTGTCCGCGCCCTCATGGCCGACGAGGGTATCTTCAATCGAAAAAATCGCGCTTTGCAGCCGCATATCGCGTCACGACCTTTCGTATATCAATATAGGGCGGTTGCCGTTTTTTGTCAATTGTGCTAAACTACCGATGATAGTTTACCCACAGGAGGAAAGAATATGGAATTTTTACGGCTTTTGGAGGCGGCGCGCACGCCGGCCGTCTCGGCGTTCATGGCGGCGATCACCTACATGGGCGACGAGACCGTGTTCATGGTGCTCGCCATCACGATGTTCTGGTGCGTCAGCAAGCGTCAGGGCTACTACGTTTTCGCCGTGGGCCTCGGCGGCACGGTCGTGAACCAGTGGCTCAAGCTCATCTTCCGTATCCCGCGTCCGTGGGTGCTCGACCCGAATTTTACCATCGTCGAGTCCGCCCGCGCTGCGGCGACGGGCTATTCGTTCCCGTCGGGGCACACGCAGAACATCGTCGGCACGCTGGGCGCCATCGCGCTGTCGAACAGGCAGAAGTGGCTGCGCGTCTGCTGCGTCGCGTTGATCGTCCTCGTGCCGTTCTCGCGCATGTACTTAGGCGTCCACACGCCGCTCGACGTGGGCGTGTCATTCGCCGCCGCCGCGGCGCTGGTGCTGGCGCTGTGGCCCTGCTTCAAAGACGACGAACGCTTCCGTAAGTCGGCCAAGGCGGTGCTGTACGCGATGCTGGCGTTCACGCTGTGCTATGTGGTTTGGGTCAACGTCACGGCGTTCCCCGCCGATGTGGACGCGGAGAACCTCTCCCACGGCGTCAAGAACGGCTGGACGCTGCTCGGCTGTGTGCTGGGCCTGATCGTGTCGTATCTCTACGATGAGAAGAAGCTGCACTTTGACGAAAGAGCGCCGCTGCCGGGGCAGGCGTGCAAGCTGGCGATCGGATTGGTGCTGCTCGTCGGTATCCGCGCGGGACTCAAGCCCGTGCTGAACGCGTTGACCGGCGGCGCGGACGGGGCGAACGCCATACGGTATTTCCTGATGGTCGTGTTCGCCGGCGTCGTCTGGCCGCGGACGTTCCCATATTTCGCAAAAGTGGGAGCGCCGAAGGCATAACAAGCGGGAAGCGCGCCGCGCGGGCGCGCTTCTTTCATTCATCCATCAGCCGCCGGCGCAGTCCGCTGTAACGCCGCGCGCGCTTGTCGTTCGCCGCCATGCGGCGCAGCGTCGAGTCGTCGCCGACGACGATCATCAGCTCGCGCGCGCGGGTGATGGCGGTGTACAGCACGCCGCGCACCTCCAGCCCCGGCGCGCACGGCGCGGAGACGAACACCACGCCGCGGTACTCGCTGCCCTGCGACTTATGTACCGTCATCGCGTACGCCATGTCCAGCTCCGCGAGCATATCGGCGGTGTAGGTCGCCACGCGGTCGTCGAACGCGATGGTCAGCAGCTCGCCGCTGGGGTCGATCTGCAAAATCTGCCCCACGTCGCCGTTAAAGACGCCTGTGCCCGCCGTGCCGTCCTCGCGCTCCCAGACCACGTCGTAATCGTTGCGCGTCTGCATCACGCGGTCGCCCTCGCGGTATACGCGGTCGCCGAACAGCCGCTCGCGCTTGTCCGGCGACGCCGGATTGAGCGCCGCCTGCAACGCGCGGTTGAGCGCGGCGGTGCCGGTCGCGCCCTTGCGGGTCGGGGTGAGCACCTGAATGTCCGCCGTGGGAATGCCCATCTTATCGGGCAGGCGCGTCTTGCACAGCTCCACCACCGTATCGACGAGCCGTATCGGGTCGCGGCGGGGCAGGAAGAAGAAGTCCGCCGCCGCGGCGTTGGTCAGCTCCGGCGCGCGGCCCTCGTTGACCGCGTGGGCGTTGCGAATGATGGCGGATTGCCGCGCCTGCCGGAACACCTCGGTCAGCGCGACGGTCTGCACGCGCCCGCTGCGGATCAGGTCGGAGAACACATTGCCCGCGCCGACGCTCGGCAGCTGGTCGGGGTCGCCGACCAGAACGAGGCGGCAGCCGGGCTTCAGCGCCGCGAGAAACGCCCGCATCAGCGCGAGGTCGACCATCGACGTCTCGTCCACAATGACCGCGTCCGCGCGGATGGGGTCTTTTTCGTTTTTCTGGAACTTCACCTGTCCCGAGCGCTCGTCCCAGCTCATGCCGAGCATGCGGTGGATCGTCTGTGCGTCGCGCCCGCAGACCTCGCTCATGCGCTTCGCGGCGCGGCCCGTCGGCGCGGCGAGGAGCACGTCGAGCCCCATGCGCTCAAAGAGCGTCAAAATGGCGCGGACGGAGGTGGTCTTGCCCGTGCCGGGGCCGCCGGTGAGGATCAACAGCTCCCGCTCCGCCGCCAGCTCCCCCGCCTTGCGCTGCAGGGGCGCGTATTCGATGCCCTGCTCGCGCTCGATCTCGTCGATGGCGCGTTTCGCGCCGCGGAGCTTGTCCGGCTTGTCCGACAGCATCGCGCGCAGGCGCAGCGCGACGTATTGCTCCGCGTCAAGGCAGCGCGCAAGATAGCAGGCGGTCACGTTGGCGACGGCCTCCTGCGCCACGCGGCCCGCGTCGATGAGGTCGTCGAGCGACTTTTCCACCGCGTCGCCCGGCGTGTCCAGCAGCTGCGCCGTGGCGGCGAGCAGCTTGTCGCGCGGCAGAAAGACGTGTCCGCCGTTTTGCTCGTTATAGCTGAGCTCGAACAGCAGCCCCGCCTCGACGCGGCGGGAGGCGTCGCCGTTGAAGCCCAGCGCCAGCGCGATTTCGTCGGCAAGCGCGAAATCAATGTTGAACGGCTCGCCCGCGAGCAGGTACGGGTCGCGGCGGAGCGTCTCCATCGCGCCGGCGCCGAAGCGGCGGTAGAGCGGCACGGCGAGGGCGACGGGCAGCTCGAAGCGGGTCAAAAACTCCATCAGGCGCCGCAGGCCCATCTGCTCGCGGAAGCTCTCCGCGATCTCGCGGACGCGCTTGTCGGTGACGCCCTTCAGCTTGCGCAGCTCCTCGGGCGCGTTTTCGAGGATATCCAGCGTGTCGGGGCCGAAGCGCTCGACCAGCTTCTGCGCCGTCGCGGGTCCGACGCCTCGGATCGCGCCCGAGGCCAGGTAGTCGAGGATATTGCTCTCGGTGGAGGGCATGTGGCGCTCGACCTCGTCGGCGGCGAACTGCTCGCCGTGCTGCGGGTGCGTGACGAACGCGCCGGTGGCGGCGATCTCCTCGCCCGGCGCGGCGCAGGGGATACAGCCGGTGACGGTGACGAGCTCGCCGTCGTCGGTCACGACGCGTACGACGGCGTAGCCGTTTTCCTCATTCCGGAAAACGACCGCCGCAATGGTGCCGATGAGGGTTTGTTGTTCCATGCCCGAACCTCGCTCCCCAGAGGATTCCGCCTGCGGGCGGAGCCCCTTTTCCGCCGCCTGCGTTGTCTTTTTATAGTTGCGCCGGCAATTGCTCTTTGCTGCAAAGCGTTACGTCGTAGTCCTCTTTGCAGAGCAGCGCCGCGACCTTCCGCGTTTCCTCGTCGATCCCGCAGTCGAGGATCACGATGCGGCAAAAGCCGCCGTATTCGTAGCGCGTGCGCTCCAGCATATGTACCGTGTGCTCCAGCTTCGCGCAGTCGCCGCCGCGGCAGGGGACGACCGCGACGGCGTCGAGCGTTCCGCGGCAGCGCGGGCGCACGAGCGCCGAAATGATGAGAAACAGCAGCGTCACCAGCCCGACCGCCGCCAAAGCGGCGATGATCCCGTCCTCCAAAAGCTGCATGAAATCACCTCAAACCATTGTATGAAAAAAGAGGAAAGAGGTGAAAGCCGAAAAGACGGCGTCAGGTCCGCGCTCCGTCAGCGGAGCATTTTCTTCAAATACTGCCCCGTATACGACTTCTTGACCTTCGCGACCTCCTCCGGCGTGCCGGCGGCGACGATCGTGCCGCCGCCGCTGCCGCCCTCGGGGCCGAGGTCGATGATGTGGTCGGCGCTCTTGATGACGTCGAGGTTGTGCTCGATGACGAGCACCGTGTTCCCCGCGTCGACGAGACGCTGCAAAACGCCCAGCAGCCGCCGCACGTCGTCGGCGTGCAGGCCCGTCGTCGGCTCGTCGAGAATATAGATCGTGCGGCCCGTGGCGCGCTTGCTCAGCTCCGTCGCCAGCTTGACGCGCTGCGCCTCGCCGCCGGCGAGCGTCGTGGACGACTGCCCCAGCTTGATGTAGCCGAGGCCCACGTCGTAGAGCGTGCGGAGCTTGTTCTCGATCTTCGGCAGGTCGCGGAAGAAGTCCAGCGCCTCCTCGACCGTCATATCCAGCACGTCCGCGATGTTCTTGCCCTTGTAGCGCACCTCCAGCGTCTCGCGGTTGTAGCGCTTGCCGTGGCAGACCTCGCAGGGGACGTAGATGTCCGGCAGGAAGTGCATCTCGATCTTGAGCTGACCGTCGCCGGAGCAGGCCTCGCACCGCCCGCCGCGCACGTTGAAGCTGAAGCGCCCGTTGTTGTAGCCGCGCGCCTTGGCGTCGGGCGTGGAGGCGAACAGGTCGCGGATATCGTTGAACACGTTCGTGTAGGTCGCCGGATTCGAGCGCGGCGTGCGCCCGATGGGCGTCTGGTCGATGCAAATGACCTTGTCGAGATACTCCTCGCCCTCGATGGCCTTGTGCCGGCCGGCGCGGACCTTCATGCGGTTGAGGTCCGCGCCCAGCTTCTTGTAGATGATCTCGTTCACGAGCGACGACTTGCCGCTGCCGCTGACGCCGGTCACGCAGGTGAACGTGCCGAGCGGCACCGAGACGTCGATCTCCTGCAGATTATTCTCCCGCGCGCCGCGCACGGTGAGCACGTTGCCGCTGCCCTTGCGGCGCTCCGACGGCACGGCGATCTTCATCTTGCCGCTGAGATACTGTCCCGTCAGCGAGCGGGGATTCGCCATGATCTCCTCCGGCGTGCCCGCCGCGACGACCGAACCTCCGTGGACGCCCGCGCCGGGGCCGACGTCGATGATGTAGTCGGCGGCGCGCATGGTGTCCTCGTCGTGCTCGACCACGATCAGCGTGTTGCCGAGGTCGCGCAGGCGCTTCAAGGTCGCGAGCAGCTTGTCGTTGTCGCGCTGGTGCAGGCCGATGGACGGCTCGTCGAGGATATAGAGCACGCCCATGAGGCTCGACCCGATCTGCGTCGCGAGGCGGATACGCTGCGCCTCGCCGCCGGAGAGCGACGCGCTGGCGCGGGAGAGCGTCAGGTATTCGAGGCCCACCGAGCGCAGGAAGCCGAGGCGGGCTTTGATCTCCTTGAGGATGCGCTCGCCGATGAGGTTCTGCTGCTCGGTAAGGTCAAGGCCGTCGATAAAGTCCAGCGCCTCGACGACGGACTTGTCGGAGTAGTCCGCGATGTTCATGCCGCCGACCGTCACCGCCAGCGCTTCGCGGCGGAGGCGTTTTCCTTTGCACGCGGGGCAGGGGCACTCGCTCATGCACTCCTCCAGCTCGGCGCGGACGCCCTCGCTCTGGGTCTCCCTGTAGCGGCGCTCAAGGTTGTTGACGACGCCCTCGAAGGGCTGGTACAGCGTGCCCTTGCCGCGCGGCTGGTCGTATTGCAGCTCCAGCTTTTCGCCCTTCGTGCCGTACAAGATCACGTCCATGACCTCGTCGGAGAGCTTTTCCATCGGGTCCCACAGGGAGAACTTGTATTTCTTTGCCAAGGCGTCGAAGTACATGCGGCTGATGCCGTCGCCGCGCACGTTGTTCCAGCCCGACGCGGTGATCGCGCCGTCGAGGACGGAGAGCGAGCGGTTCGGGATGACCAGCTCGGGGTCGACGCGGAGCTGGAAGCCGAGGCCCGTGCACTCGGGGCACGCGCCGAACGGATTGTTGAACGAGAACATGCGCGGCTGAATCTCCTCGATGGAGATGCCACAGTCCTCGCAGGCGTAGTTCTGGTAGAACAGG
>JAFTGG010000083.1 GCA_017458025.1 Oscillospiraceae bacterium
GGCTTCGTGTATATCAACACGCCCATCATCACCGGCTCCGACGCCGAGGGAGCGGGCGAGATGTTCCAGGTCACTACGCTCGACCTCGAAAACCCGCCGCGTTTGCCCGACGGCAAGATCGACTACAGCAAGGACTTCTTCGGCAAGAAGACCAGCCTGACCGTCTCCGGCCAGCTCAACGCCGAGAACTTTGCCCTGGCGTTCGGCGACGTGTACACCTTCGGGCCCACGTTTCGCGCGGAGAACAGCAACACCGCGCGCCATGCCGCCGAGTTCTGGATGATCGAGCCGGAGATGGCGTTCTGCGACTTAGACGGCGACCTGGAGGTCATGGAGGCGATGGTCAAGCACATCATCCGCCGCGTCATGGAGCGCTGCCCGGATGACCTCGCGTTCTTCAACAGCTTCGTGGACAAGGGCCTCATCGAACGGCTGGAGCACGTCGCGTCGAGCGATTTCGGCCGCATCACCTACACCGAGGCGGTCGAGATTTTAAAACAGCACAACGGCAAGTTCGATTATAAGGTGGATTGGGGCACGGACCTCCAGACCGAGCACGAGCGCTTCCTGACCGAGGAGGTATTTAAACGTCCGGTGTTCGTCACGGACTACCCGCGTGAGATCAAGGCGTTCTACATGCGCCTGAACGACGACGGCAAGACCGTCGCGGCGGCGGACTGCCTGGTGCCCGGCATCGGCGAGATCATCGGCGGCAGCCAGCGCGAGGAGCGGCTCGAAATCCTCGAAGCCCGCATCAAGGAGCTGGGCATGAATCCGGACGACTATTGGTGGTACTGCGACCTGCGCCGTTGGGGCTCCTGCCGTCACGCCGGCTTCGGCCTCGGCTTTGAGCGCATCGTGATGTATCTCACGGGCGTGAGCAATATCCGCGACGTGGAGCTGCACCCGCGCACGGTCGGCAACGCCGAATTTTGACGTAAAGCGTACAACAACCCCTCCTTTGCGCGTCAGGGCGCAGAGGAGGGGTTCGCTTAAGTCCGCTCAAGGCGGCCTTATACTGATACGATTCTGCAATGAAAATAAGGATATTTTCATTGCAGCCGCTGTGCTGCGCACATCGGCGCGTCTCATACGCTATCCTTCGACTGTGAAGGCAGGCTCTTATTCTCCGCCGTTCTGCGCCGCGAAAAAATCATCCATCGCGCGCAGCGCGTCGTCCGCGTCGACATGCGTATACACACGCGTGATCACATCCGGCGAATTATCTCCCAGAATACGCTGGATCACCGAGATCGGATGCCTGTCCAACGCAAGGCGCGTACACATCGTATGCCGAAA
Source organism: Oscillospiraceae bacterium (assembly GCA_017458025.1). Taxonomy (GTDB): domain Bacteria; phylum Bacillota; class Clostridia; order Oscillospirales; family Oscillospiraceae; genus Hominicoprocola. The sequence continues at coordinate 1,300 of JAFTGG010000083.1, forward strand.
TTTATAAAACGTTACATCCGGCATGTGGCACGCTTCCCGATATTTTTGCAGGATCTTTTCCGCGCCGCTGAGGCTGCGGAAATGGCCGCGGGCGCCCGGAAAAATGAATCGGCTGCGCGCCTTGGCGCGGCTCGTGCCCCGCCTCAGCGTTTTCCGCCAGGCGTCCAGCGCCTCGACCGCCGTATCCGACAGCCGCAGCGTACGCACGCTGTATTCCGATTTCGGCACCGACAGTACGCTCTTGCTTTTGGCGGACTTATCGAGCGCTTTGATCGTGCCGAATTGGCGCGTTACCGCCTGATAGACGCGCAGCGTCCGGGTATTCTTGTCGTAGCTGCTCCACTCCAGCCCAAGCAGTTCGCCCGGCCGCATGCCTGTGCATTCGAGCACCGTGAACATCGTATAAAGCTCCTGATGATATGCTTTGCTGGTTTCAAAAATTTCCGCGATATCCGCATCGGTGTAAACGCGTTTGTCGTCACGCTGCGGTTTGGTGCTTTGCGGCATTTCCCATCGCCGTGTCGGATCGCTCGGAATATCGCCGATCTCATAGGCGGTGCGCAAAATGTAGCGGGTGATCGTAAAGGCAAGCCGGAGGCTGCTTTTCGCGTATTTCCCCTCAAGCCTGCGGAAGGCCCTGCGCAAGTCTTCTTCGCCGATCTCCGCGATACGAAGCTGCCCCAGCTCCCCCGCCACGAGGTTCAGGCCTGTGCGGTAGTTTTCGATCGTGCGCGAATGTGCCTTTTTGATCCCGCGGTTCAACGCTTTCACAGCGTATTGCTCAAATGTAAGACCGCTGTATTTTCCTTCTGTCGCGAGCCTGACCTGTCCGAATGGGTCATACCCGAGCGTATGGCTGATCGAACGCGTGGTAATGCACGATTTCCCGCCGACGCGCACCTCGCGCAGCAGGCCCTCGTCGACCATGATCCTAACGTCCGTCTTTGTAAGCCCAAGGCAGCGCGCTGTCTCCTGATAGCTGAGCAGCAGGCCTTGCTGCCTCTCTTTTTGCTGAGCCTGTTTTTTAGCTTTCTCCATGATGAAGCCCTCCTTAAAGTGGATTTAACATCATGGTCACAAAGCAATAAGAAAATCAAGCAAAACCCTCCTTTGCAGCCCCGAGCCGCAAAGGAGGGTTTGTTGTATGTACCGTGCCGGCTTACAGATACTTCTGCATACCGTCGGTGGCATGCTCCGGATCGACCGACGCGGAGACCGTGAAGCGCACGCCGTGCGCGGAGCTGAACTTCTCCAGCCAATCGAGGAACACCTCCGCCTCGTGGTCGCTCTTGCCGCCGACGATCTTGAACAGGTTGTCGATGAACACATGGGAAATATCGTAATTGCCCGCGTACAGGCCGCTGATAAAGCCGCGCATCGCCTCGTAAGAGCCGACCTCGTAGTCGCTGGCAACGATCAGGCGAACATGATAATGGATGTCGAAGGTCATGGTCTTGGACGCCTCGATGCAGACGACGTTGCCCGCCTCCTGCGCCGCCGCGTCGTTGATGAGCTCGATCAGCTTCTTGGTCTTGCCCGTACCCTTTTCACCCATGATCAGACGAACCATAGGAAATCACTCCTTTCAGTATTTACAGCCCAAGCATAGCATACCGCCGTGCTTTTTTCAATGAAATTTCTGTTAAATTTACCGGCAGAGAAATTGCCGGTAAATCTCATTTATATTTCGCCCGCCGCTTACGCGGCAGCCGCGAAATATGGCGATTCCCGCTTCACCGGCCGAGCTTCGCGCGCAGCGCGTCGCCCATCTCCTCGTAGCCGGGCTTGCCCAGCAGCGCGAACATATTCTTTTTGTACGCCTCCACGCCCGGCTGGTCGAACGGGTTCACGCCCAGAACATAGCCCGAAAGGCCGCAGGCGTACTCGAAGAAGTAGATCAGCGCGCCGAGGTCGTGCGCGTCGCGCTTGCCCGCGCGGACGATCATATTCGGCACCCCGCCCTCGACGTGGGCGAGCAGCGTGCCGTCCATCGCCTGCGTGTTGATCTCGTGCAGCGTCTTGCCCGCGAGGAAGTTGAGCCCGTCGCCGTTCACGTCGTCGTGCGGCACGACCATCTGGTCCTCGTCGGGATCGAAGCGGACGACGGTCTCCATCAGCGTGCGCTCGCCCTGCTGAATGTACTGTCCCATAGAGTGCAGGTCGGCGGTAAAGTCGACGCTCGCGGGGAAGATGCCCTTTTCGTCCTTGCCCTCGCTCTCGCCGTAAAGCTGCTTCCACCACTCCGCCATGAAGCGGAACGACGGCTCGAAGCAGGCGAGCAGCTCGGTCTTCTTGCCCTTGCGGTACAGCTCGTTGCGCATGGCGGCGTACTGCCACGCGGGGTTGGTAAAATCGTTGGTGCGGCAGAGCTGCATCATCTCCGCCGCGCCCTGCATCAAGGCGCCCACGTCGATGCCGGCGACGGCGATCGGGAGCAGGCCCACGGCGGTCAGCACGCTGTAGCGGCCGCCCACGTCGTCGGGCACGACGAACGTCTCATAGCCCTCGGCGTCGGCGAGGCTCTTGAGCGCGCCGCGCGCCTTGTCGGTCGTGGCGTAGATGCGCTTCGCCGCCTCCGCCTTGCCGTACTTCTTTTCGAGCAGCTCCTTAAAGAAGCGGAACGCGACCGCCGGCTCGGTGGTGGTGCCGGATTTGGAGATGACGTTCACGGAGAAATCCACGTCCTTCACGAGGTCGTAGACCTCGCGGGTGGCGGCGGAGGACAGGCCGTTGCCCATAAAGTAGACGTTGGGCGTGTCCTTCTTTTTGAGGTTATAATTCGGGGAGCCGAGGCACTCGATCACGCCGCGCGCGCCGAGGTACGAGCCGCCGATGCCGATGACGACCAGCGCCTCGGAGTCGCTCTTGATCTTCGCCGCGGCCTTCTCGATGCGCGCGAACTCGTCCTTATCATACGCTTCCGGCAGCTTGACCCAGCCGATAAAATCGTCGCCCTTGCCGCCGCCGTTCTGCAGCCAGCCCGCCGCCTTGGCGAGGTAGGGGCGCAGCGCCTCTTCGTAGGGCAGCGAAAGGAACGGTACCGCCTTGGATACATCAACAGTCAACATGGAAACAGCCTCCCGTATCAAAAATTTGAATTTGATGGAAATACTTTAGCACAGTTGGAATCAAAGAACAAGGTTGCGCCGGAAAAATCTTTATGATAAAATCCTTCCGCCCACGAAAGGAGGAATGTCTTATGGCCCATTCTCACAGTCACGAGCATACCGCGGCGGTGTCGAACCGCCTCGCCCGCGCCATCGGGCACCTCGAAGCGGTGCGCAAGATGGTCGAGGACGGACGCGACTGCTCCGAGGTGCTGATCCAGCTCGCCGCCGTGCGCTCCGCGCTCGCGTCCACGAGCCGGATCATCCTCAAGGACCACATGGAGCACTGCATCGTCGACGCCATCGAGGAGCATGACCAGACCGCCATGCTCGAATTGGAGCGCGCCATCGACCAACTGCTCAAGTAGCCGGAGCCCGCGGGGCTTTCATCACGCCGCTCTCAGTCAGATAGTAGCGGCACTTCACGTCGTGCGGCTCGGCCGGCACCGCGTCCGCGAGCAGCCGCTCGCGGCAGACGCACGCCGTCGCGCAATCGAGCCGCGGCAGCAGGCGGTCGTAATACCCGCCGCCCTGCCCGAGGCGGTTGCCCGCGCGGTCGAAGCTCGTGCACGGCA
>JAFTGG010000084.1 GCA_017458025.1 Oscillospiraceae bacterium
CAACACACACGGCTAACAGAGCCAGGATTCTTATTTTAATGATAAAAAGTTGTGTAGAGTGGGCAAATGCTTGCGCTACATACCTTTTAACAGAAACCATTTCCTTTGGTTAACAGAGCCAAAAGTAAAAGTATTCTACTTTATAAATCGTCGGCAAAGCCTTTGCCGACAATTTATAAGCCCATGCCCGCGCGGGCATGGGCTTTCGCACTACGCTTTTTTGATAAGCCCCCGCAGCAGCGGGAACGCCACGCCGCCGGCAGCGTTGCCCAGCGTCATGACGAGCAGATATCCGAGCGTTCGGAGACTCCATGCGCCGGCGGCGGAAAAGTAATACATATTGGCGACGCAGTGCTCGAAGCCGCAGAGAATAAACACCGTCACGCCAAAAAAGAGCGCCAAATATTTCCCGAACTCATGCGGGTTATTTTTATAGCCGTCCACCGCGAGGTAGATCAGCATGTTGCAGAACATCGCCAATACAAAGATGCTCAAAAGGCCGTCGCTCAGCTTCGTCGCGCACAGCGCCAGCGCCCGCTCGCGCAGATGCGGCCCGATGCGCGTCAGTTGCTCGAACGCCGCCGTCAGCCACGCGCCCGTCAGATTGCCCAGCCAGATGACCGGCAGCGCCGCCGCGTAGGCGCGGTCCTGCTCAAAGATGTAGCACACCTTGCCCGTAAACAACTGCAATCCCAGCGTGCAGACCGTAAACAGCCCCACCGTAAAGAACAGCGCGCCGAGCACTTTGTCGTCAAGCGACAGAAACACCGTCCCGCCCAGCGCGATGGCGACGCCCGCGAGCACCGCAGAGACAAACACTCCGCCCAGCTTTTTCATATCCCGATCCCCCTGCCGTATCTTTTTCTGCATTGTATATACGCGCGCGGATTTTATGAATGCGCTTTTTAAGGCAATACCGCATCATTCTGGCGCATGGTCGACGATCATTTATGCAAGCAAGACGCGCGTCATAAGCTGCGCGGTATTGCCTTAAACCAAATCGCGCTTCGGACCGCGCATCTGTCAGCAATTTCAGACGGCGCCCTGTCCGGCCGCCCGCCCGATGCGCCGGATCGCCTCGCGCAGCACGCCGCGCGGGCAGGCAAAGTTGAGACGCATAAAGCCCTCGCCGCCGCTGCCGAACATCACGCCGCCGTCGAGCCACAGGCCCGCCCGCTCCAAAAACAGCTTGTCCAGCTCCGCATCGTCCAGCGAAAGCGCGCCGCAGTCGAGCCACGCGAGATAGGTGCCCTCCACCGGCAGCGCGCGGACCGGCGCGCCGTCGGGAAACGCCGCGTACAGCAGCTCACGGCTGCCCCGCAGATAGTCCAGCAATCCGTCCAGCCACGCTTCTCCGTCGCGGTACGCCGCGCTCGCCGCGGCGAGCGACATCAGATTTACGCTCGCCTGACCCATGCCGGAAAACGCGCGTTCAAGTCCGCGGCGCAATTCGCCGTTGGGAACGATCAAATGCGCGATAGGCAGTCCGGCAAGATTGAAGGTCTTCGTCGGCGCCATGCAGACGACCGTCCGCGCCGCCAGCTCCTCCGAAAGCGCCGTCATCGGCGTATGCCGGTGCGGCGGATAGACAAGGTCGGCGTGGATCTCGTCGGAGATAATCCACAGGCCGTGGGTTTGGCAGATACGCCCAAGCTCGGCAAGCTCCGCGCGTTCCCACACGCGCCCGACCGGATTGTGCGGCGAGCAAAAGAGGATCGCCTTGCAGCGCTTCGCCTTCTCGTCGATATCCGCGTAGTCAAGCGTATAGCGCCCGCCGTCCTCGCGCAGCCGGCTGACGACAACCTCGCGTCCCAGCCGACGAATGATGCGCGCGAACGGGTAGTACACCGGCTCGCAGAGCAGCACGCCGTCGCCCGGCTCCGTCAGCGCGAAAAGCGCCGCCGAGACGCCGGAGAGGACGTTCGGAACGACCTCGTACCAATCCGCTTCCGTGCGCCAATCCATACGCCTTTGATACCACGCGCGCAGCAGCTCCCGATAGCCTCCGCCGGCCTCCGTATAGCCCAAGATCGTCTGCTCCGCCGCCCGCGCCAGCGCTTCGCGCACGGCGGGCGGAGAGGGAAAATCCATATCCGCGACCCACATCGGGATCGTGTCCGCGCGCGCTCCCGCCGGAAACGCGCCGTATTTGATCGAGCCGGTGCCGGCGCGGTCGTGCACGGCGTCAAAGAACGCCGCGTCGAAGCTCTGTTTCGTCTCCATCGCTCTCCTCCTGTCGCCGGACGCATCGGAGCGCAGCCGGCAATGCTATTGTACGCCTCGCGGCCCTGCCCGTCAATAGCCCTCCGGCACTTGACAGCCGCCGCCGCAAGTGCTATCTTGATTTGCGAACGAATTGCAAGTTGGGGAGATGAGCTCGTTGTCCAAATACATGACGCGGCAGCGCAAGGCGCTGCTCGATTATTTGAGCGCGCACGCGGACGAGGCGCTCTCCGCGCAGGAGATCGCCGCGGCGCTGGAGCGCGAGGGCGTGAGCCTGAGCGCGGTGTACCGCAACCTCGGCGGGCTGGAAGCCGAGGGCAAGCTGCGGCGCGCGAGCAAGGGAAGCGCCCGCGAGGTCTATTACCAATACACGGACGCCGACGCCTGCAAAGGCAGCCTGCATTTGCAGTGCAAGAAATGCGGCCGCACGTTCCACATGGATTCGAGCGGCGCGGAGCAACTGCTCGGCGTGGTGGAAAAGGCCGAGGGCTTCGCCGTGGACAAGGCCGACATGGTGCTCTACGGCGTGTGCGAAATTTGCCAGGATTGAGGAAAAGCATTATGCAAAAAGCCCCGCAAACGCACCCGTTCCCGCCGCTCTATAACGAGCGCTCCCGCGTGCTGATCCTCGGCTCGTTCCCGTCGGTCAAGTCGCGCGAGCAGCAGTTCTTCTACGGCCACCCGCAAAACCGCTTCTGGCGCGTGCTGTCCGCGCTGTTCGGCGGGGACGTGCCGCAGACCGTTGAGGAGAAGAAGGCCCTCGTGCTGCACAGCCGCCTCGCGCTGTGGGATACCATCGCGTCATGCGAAATCGCCGGCTCGTCGGACGCGAGCATCACGAACGTCGTCGCGAACGACCTGCGTCCCATTTTGGCGGGCGCGGATATCCGCGCCATCTTCTGCAACGGCGGCACGTCGTACAAATGGTACAACAAATTATTGCGCGGGCCATTGGGCCGCGAGGCGTCGCTGCTGCCGTCGACCAGCCCCGCCAACGCGCAGTGGACGTTCGAGCGGCTTACAAACGCGTGGAGCGCCGCAATTTTACCCTATCTGGAGTAGAGCGACATGGAAAACCAAGCGCCCGCCGCGGCGGGCAAAAGAGAGATACGCTTTTCAAACCGCGAGCTGACCGCGCTCATCGCGCCGCTGATCGCGGAACAGTTTCTGGCGATCCTTGTCGGGCTCGCGGACTCGCTGATGGTCGCGACCGTCGGCGACGCGGCGATCTCGGCGGTATCGCTGGTAGACTCGATCAGCAACTTGATGATCTACGTCTTCTCCGCTATGGCGGCGGGCGGCGCGGCGGTGGCGGGACAGTACATCGGCCGCCGCGAGCGGGACAACGCCAACTCCGCCGGACAGCACCTCATCGTGCTGCTGGGCGCGGCGTCGCTGTTCTTTATCGCCCTGCTCTACGCGTTTAAAACCGCCGTGCTGACCACCGTGTTCGGGCAAATCGACGCGGACGTCATGGCGGCGACGGACAAGTATTACACCATCGTCATGGCGTCCATTCCCGGCATCGCGCTCTACAATGGCGGCGCGGCGATCTTCCGCACGATGGAACGCAGCGACGTGTCGCTCAAGGTGTCGCTGCTGATGAACGCCATCAATGTCGGTGGCAACGCGCTGCTCATCTTCCACTATCACATGGACGTCGCGGGCGTCGCGATCCCGACGCTCGTCTCGCGCACGGTGGCGGCGGCCGTCATCCTCGCGCTGCTGTTCAACGACTCTCTGCCGCTGCACCTTTCAAACGTACGCGCGTTCCGCCCTAACGCGCGCCTGCTCAAAAATATCCTCTACATCAGTATCCCCAGCGGCGTCGAGAACGGCATGTTCCAGTTGGGGCGGCTCATGCTCTTCAGCCTCATTTCCACCTTCGGCACGGCGTCCATCGTCGCGAACGCCATCGGGAACACGCTCGGCAACTTCCACTGCTTCGCCGGACAGGGGCTGAACCTCGGCATGACGACGGTCGTCAGCCAATGCGTCGGCGCGGGCGACTTTGACGGCGCGCGGTATCACATGCGAAAGCTTCTCAAGGCGGCGTATGCGTTGATGGCGGCGGTGAACCTCGCGATCATCGCGCTGCTGCCGGCGATCATGCGCGTCTACGACGTCTCGCCCGAGGGCGAGCGCCTCGCGGTCATCGTGTCGCTGATCCACGGCGTCGCGGCGATCTTCCTGTGGGTCCCCTCGTTCTCGTTCCCGACGTTTCTCCGCGCCGCGGGCGACGCGCGCTTTACGATGTTCGCCAGCATGCTTTCGATGTGGCTCTGCCGCGTGATGTTTGCGTACATCTTCGGCAAGTTCATGGGCTACGGCGTCGTGGGCGTTTGGGTCGCGCACGCGATCCTCGATTGGACGGTGCGCAGCATAGTGTTTTTCCTGCGCTACCGCGGCGGAAGGTGGACGACCAAGGCGATTGCCGCCTGACCGTCAAAAAAGCGGCGGACCCCGGTACTTTAACCGGGGTCCGCCCTTTTTTACGGCGCGCCGTTCACTTACTCCGGCGCAGGATCTCGCAGACCAACGCGTAGACCCGCGCGGTCGACGCCACGTCGAGGCGCTCGCGCACGGAGTGGATATCCTTGAGGTCGGGGCCGAGCGAGAGCGCGTCCAGCCCGGGGATCTTGGAGATGAACAGGCCGCACTCGAGGCCGCCGTGGGTCGCGTCAATGCGCGCGTCCCTGCCGTTTAGGTCGCGATAGGCGCCCTGTACCAGCTCGCGGAACGCGGAGTCCTTGCGATACTGCCAATTCGGATAGTCGCCGCGCTCGCTGACGCTGCCGCCGGCGTACTCCACGACGGAGCGCAGCTTGCGGCGCAGCATCTCCTTCTGCGAGGCGATGCTCGAACGGACGGAGTAGGTGAAGTGCAGCCCGTCCGGCTGCATGGCGATCATACCGAGGTTGAGCGAGGTCTGGACAAGGCCCGGAAAATCGAGGCTCATCTCCTGCACGCCCTGCGGAAGCGCAAAGAGCACATGGAGCGTCCGCTCCGTCGTCTCCGCGTCCAGCGCCGCGCTCAGCTCCGCATGCGCGGCGGTCAGCGTCAGACCGGGGTCGCCGATGGCGTACTCGTTTTGCAGCGTCGCTTCAAAGCCGCGGATAAACGCCTCAAACGCCTCCGCGCGCGCGGCGGGAACGGCGACCTGCGCCGTGCAGTCGCGGCTGATGACGTTGTCCGCCTCGCCGCCGCGGATATCCGCGACGCGAAGGCCAGGGACCGCCTCCATCGCCATGTACAGCGTACGGCCCATCAGATAGTTGGCGCTGCCGCGGCCCTTGTCGATCTCCACGCCGGAGTGTCCGCCAAGTAAGCCGGAAATCGTCACGCTGTAGCCGGTCTCGCCCGAGAGCGGCTTCTGCGTACCGGGCATAACGCTGTCCATACGGACGCCGCCCGCGCAGGAGACCGTAAACACGCCCTCCTCCTCGGAGTCGATGTTCAGCAGGCGTTTTGCCTTGAGGTCGGAACAGTCGAGCGCGACCGCGCCGTCCATGCCGACCTCCTCGTCCACGGTAAATACCGCCTCGATGGGCGGGTGCGGCAGCGCGTCGTCCGCGAGGATCGCCATGACCATCGCGACGGCGATGCCGTCGTCGCCGCCGAGCGAGGTTTTCTCCGCCCAGACGGTCTTTCCGTCGGTACGGACGTCGAGACCCTCTTTCGCCATGTCCTTCGCGCAATCGTCGGTCTTGGCGCAAACCATATCAATGTGCCCCTGCAGAATGATCGGCTCCGCCGACTCGTAACCCGCCGAGCCGTCCTTCCAGATGACGACGTTGTTCACCTCGTCCTGGCGGTACCTGAGCCCGTGCTCTTTCGCAAATGCGACGCACAGGTCGCTGATCTGCTTCGTGTTGCCGCTGCCGTGCGGCACGGAGCACAGCTGCTCAAAATAGGAAAATACGTTGTTCGGTTCCAGATTCGATAAAACTCCCATACTTCCTCCTGCCGATGACAGCCCATGCGTCCGCATGGGCTGGCTGTTGTTGATACTGAACTTCATTTAAAAAGATTCCATTGAAGGCGCCTTGTTATCGCGCCGAAGGCGCGCATGATAACTATTCTGCAATGAAAACAAGACATTTTCATTGCAGACGGCTGCGTCAGCAACCGTCTGCCGCCGGCGGCGGCATCTATCAAATAAAAAGCATAGGCTTTTTATCCGATCGTAGTATTAAAACTCCGCGTCGATCATGAGCTCGTCGCCTTCGGCGGGCGTCTCCTCCTGCAGCTCCTCCGCCGTGGGTACGGCGATGAACTCAGAGATGTACGCCTCCTCGGGAAGCCCCGCCAGATACCCCGGAATGTTGATGATGACGCCGTCCATGCCGTAGGGCAGCTTCTGCGAGACTTCGATGATCTGCTCGTCGCCGCCCTTTTCCTGCGTAACGCCCAGCGCCATGCCGAAGCTCTGGCCGACGTGGGTCGTCATGCCGCGCTCCTTGGCGTAGAGCTTGGCGATCTGCTCGCCCTTGACATAGACGACGACCTTGTACGGCGCCGCGTAGCTCGCGCCGTTGTACTCAAGCGTCTTGTTATCAAAGTAGACCGTGTGGCCGCGGCCGATGACCATCATCACCGCGCCGATGGCGATCAGCACCGCGACGAAGGCGGCGCGGACCAGAAGCTGTTTCGTGTTCTTCATTTCGCCGCCTCCTTCGCCGTCTCCTCCGCGGCGGCGCGCGCCAGCTCCTGCGCGGTCTTGCTCTTGTTGCGGCGCTTCTTCGTCTCGTACATCACGAGCGCGATGGTGATGACGCCGTAGGAGCAGAACACGCGGAAGTATTCGCCGATCATCGAGTCGCCTGTGATCGCCGCGCCCGCGCGGGGCGCCACGATGAACATGGTGTGGAACAGGATCACGCCGAGGAACACGTTGCCGATGCTCGCCTTATCCACGCTCGCGCCGCCCACCAGCAGCGCGGCGATGCAGAACATGCCGATCTGGGAGTGGGAGGAATAGGTGGAGATGTTGCCCATGTTTTGCAGGTAGATGATCATGCCGAAGCCCGCCATGACCGTCGAAATCACGATGGAGATGAGGCGCGTGCGCTCGACGTTGATGCCCGCGTCGCGCGCGACCTCCATATCCTGACCCACGGCGCGCATATCCTGACCCAGCTTCGTCTTGCGGAACCAGACGATGAACAGGCACAGCACGCCGATGATGAGGAATGTCAGCACCGGGATCTTCACGCCCTTGACGTTCACCGCCAGCAGATTGTCGAGGCACTGGCGCATGTTCAGCAGGCTCACCGTGTTGCGGATGCCGTAGCCGCGGGGCAGCTTGATGGAGAAGTGCTTGATCGGGATGATCGAGCCCATCATGTACAGCACCACCAGCTGATAAAGGCCGTTCATGAAAAAGCTGATGATGTAGCTCGTGATCATCTCGCGGCCTTTCGCGCGGTTCATAATGCTGCCGCACAGCAGACCGAGCAGGATCGAAAATGGGATTTGCAGGATCATCGCCAGCACCACGCCGGGGATACCCCAAATCTGCCAGTCGGAGACAAAGATCAGCGCGATCTCGCCCGCCATCGCGCCGAGCGTCATGCCGAAGTTCAGCCCCATGCCCGCCATGATGGGAACCAGCAGGCAGAGGATGAGGAAGATGTTGCGCCCCATGCGCGTGACGATCTCGTTGATGAGGTAGCTCGGCGAGAAGCCGGAGAGCGGGATGCAAATGATACAAATCACGATGAACAGGATCGGAACGATGTTATCGCGGGCAAATGCCAGCGCACGTGCGCCGAAGCTCTTTTTCTCGTCCATCAGCGTGCGCCTCCTTCCGTTTTGCGCGTCAGTGCGTAGAGGATCATGCCCTCCGAGACGATGATGCGGATGACCTCGCTCATATCCATGTGGATCGCGGAGTTCATCACCGTCGGCGTCATCGTGACCATGCCCTGGAACAGGAACGTGCCGACAATCACGTTGGCGATGCTCGCCTTGTTGACGCTCGCGCCGCCGATGAGGATGGCGGACACGGCGGGCAGCGCCATGTAGAACGGCGCGTTGTAGAGCTGAATAAAGCCGAAGCCCTGCTCGTAGACGAGGATTCCCAGCGCGCCCAGCCACGTCGAGAGCACAACGGACAACAGACGCAGCCTATCCACGTCGACGCCCGCCGCTTTCGCGAACGCAGGGTTGGAGCCGACGGCAGTCATCGCCGTGCCGGTCTTGGTGTGCAGGAACGCCCACATCAGGAACGCCATCAGCGCGAAGAACAGCAGCGTGCCGGTGGGAATTTTGAAATTGTCGCCGATCCGGATCTGCCAAAAGCCCGCCAGCACCTCGTTGTAGAAGCCCTCCAGCGAGATGGTGGTACGCAGGCCCTTGCCCGCGAAGCCCCAGACCATCGTCGGGCTGCGGTACGGCAGCAGCAGCCACATCATACACATGAACGACACCGACGAGAAGCCGACGTAGGTCGCGATCATCATCTCGCCGCCCTTGATCTTGTTGAGCAGCCACCCGTAGCCCGCGCCCAGCACGACGGCGATGGGCGTTGCGATCAGGATCGCCATAAAAAAGCTGACGGGGCCGGTGAAGCCGAACTCTATGGACAGCGTCGCTCCCAACAAGCCCGAGATAATACCCAGCGGCAAGCCAAAGTTGAGGCCGCAGCCGGAGTGGATCATCGGCACCATAGCGAGCACGAGGATCGCGTTCCAGCTAAAGCGGTTGATGACGTTGGATATCTGCGTCCAGAAATCGTTGCCCACAAAGGGCGCGGCGATGAACATCAGCAGCAGGAAGCCGGTGATGATCAGGCGGGGCAGTCCGAAGGAAGCCGCCATCGCCTTCAGGGGGCCCATTTTGGCCCTTTCCAGATCGGAAGGCGCCCTCGCGGCCGAAATGTTCTCCACCTCGTCATTGAACTTTGACGGGCTGTTCCGATTTTGATCCCTTGGTTCTTTTTTCATGACCGCACCTCCTTTACACGACCTTGCTGACCATCAGCATACCGAGCTCCTCGCTCGACGCCGTCGCCGGCAGAATGCCGGAGATGCGGCCGCCCGACACGATGGCGATGCGGTCGCAGACGGAGCGCAGCTCCTCCAGCTCGGAGGAGATCATCACGACGGTGACGCCGCTCTCGCGGTTGAACCTGCGCAGCGCCTCAAGCACCAGCGCTTTCGCGCCCACGTCGATGCCGCGGGTCGGCTCGGAGACGAACAGGAACTTCGGCTCCAGCGCGAACGCCTTGGCAAGGCAGATCTTCTGCTGGTTGCCGCCGGAGAGCTCTCTCGCCTTCTGCTTCGTGCTCGTGCACTTGATGGCAAGCTCGTCGATGTACTTCTCGGTCACAGCGCGAATGGCTTTCTCATCGCGCCATTTGATCAGGCCGCCGAGCAGCTTTTTCAGGAACTTGTCCTGAATCTGCATGGCGGGGAACGAAATGTTCCATTCCAGAGTCTCGTCCAGCAGCAGCCCCACGCCGCGGCGGTCCTCCGACACAAACGCGATGCTCGCGTTGAGGCACCTGCGCGGGCTGTTGAGCGGAATCTCCGCCTCGTCGAACGTGACGCTGCCGCCTGCTTCATACAGGCCCATGATGCCGTTCGGGATACCGAGCTTGCCCTGGCCGGCAAGGCCGCCAATGCCGAGGATCTCGCCCTCTTTCACGTCGAGATCCACGCTGCGCACGATCTCGCCGGGCATATCCACCCACAGCTTGCGAATGGACATGGCCGTTTTGAAGCCGCTGACGTCGCGCGCCTCGCGCGTCTCGCCGCCGGTCTCCACGCTGCGGCCCACCATGTTGCGGGTGATCTCCTCAACCGAGGTCTCCGCCGCCGGCACGTCCTGCACCACGCGGCCGTCGCGCATGACGACGACCTTGCTGCACACAGACAGTATCTCATGCAGCCGGTGCGTGATGAAGATGATGGCAATGCCGCGCGAGGACATGCCGCGGATCGACTCCAGCAGCGCCTCCGCCTCCTGCTCCGTCAGCACGGCGGTCGGCTCGTCGAGGATCAGCAGCTTCAGCTGCTCCTTGCTCAGCTCGCGGGCGATCTCGGTAAACTGCTTGTGGCCCACGGGCATGCTGCTGATGGGCATGTCCGCGTCGATGTGGACGCCCATCTTCTCGATGGCGGCGGCGGCGCGCCCGTCCATCTCTTTATTGTCCAAAGTATTCAGCCGTTCGCCGAAGACCTCCGACAGAACGCTGTGCTTTTGCGGTTCGCGATTTAGCAGGATATTCTCCGTGGCGGTGAAGCCCGGGATCAGGGAGAACTCCTGATGGACCATGCCGATGCCGGCTGCCAGCGCGTCGAACGGCGTCGCAAATTCCGCCTTTTCTCCGCCGAGCAGGATATCCCCGCCGTAGCCGCCGGTCTCACGGATCACGTCCATACCGAAGAGAATCTTCATCAGGGTGCTCTTTCCGGCGCCGTTCTCGCCGCACAGACCCAACACTTCGCCCTCGCGGAGCGTCAGGTTGATGTCGGTGAGGACCTGATTGCCGAAAAAGTCCTTTTTGATGTTCCTCATCTCCAAAAGTGGAGCGTTGCTCATAGTGATCCTCCCAATTCAAGGATAGGGTATACGCCGAAACGGGAGGGAGTTTCCTCCCTCCCGTTCAAAAGACGCTTGGTTCGCTTACGCGATGGTGAAGTACTTCTCGGGGACCTCGATGGAGGTGGAGCCCATGTACTTGCCCGGGTTGCCCATGATATAGGTGTCCTGATAAATCAGGAAGGTGTTGTCAGCCTTAACGCCGGTCTGGGCGTTGGTGTAGTTGGAGCCGTTCCACGCGGCGCCGGGGGAGAAGACCTCGTAGGCCTTGGAGATGTCGTCGATGTCGAGCAGCTCGCTCTCGCCGTTGATGACGTTCAGCGCGTGCTGCGCGAGGCCCGCGGACACGGTGTAGCCGTAGGAATAGGCCCAGGTGCCGAACTTGCCGGCGCCGCCCTTTTCGACGATCGCTTCCTCGACCTTGGCGAGGATCTTGGCGTAGTCGCCCGCCTCAGCGGTCAGATCGACGCCCAGCGCGCCGGGATAACCCATAGTCGGGGAGGGCAGGTCCGCCTCGATGAAGTAGCCGCCGTATTCGAGGAGCTGCTTGAGCAGAGGCTCGGTGTGCGCGTCGTTGGTGCAGAAGTAAGCGGCGTTCTTGCCGTACTTCTCGACCCACTCGGGCACCTTCTCAAGAATATAAGCCTGCGCGCCCGCAACACCGACGTCGGTGGTGGGGTCGGGAGCGGTCTCGAGCACAAAGCTCATGCCGAACTCCTCGCACGCCGCCTTCATGATGGCGACACGGCGGCTCATGGTCTCATAGGACATGTGGCGCGGGAAGGAGATGTGGACGAACGTGTCGCAGCCGAGCTCGTGCGCGGTGCGAATGATCAGGTAGCCGCGGGCGACGAAGTCATTGTTGCAGACCAGGTCGGCGGCGGAGCCGATCTCGGGCAGGTCCTCGTGGGACTCGCCGGCGATGCAGATGATGTCGGGGCGGCGCTCCTTGATCTGACGGAACGCCTCAGTCGTGCCGGGCACGGCCTGGTTGACGATGATCGCCTTCATATCCGGATCGTCGGACAGGTTGACGATAGTCTGAATGGTGGTTTCGAGCTCCTCGGTGAAGTTGTCGGGATAGATGGCCAGCTTGACCATGTCCTCGCCATACATCGCCTGGAACGCCTCGGCGCCGCGGCGGTCGTCCTCGGACTGGGAAACGGAACCGGTCACGATGCCGATGTGGGGCTTGGCGGCCTCGGCCGTCGTATCGGCCGTGGTCTGGCTGTCGGTAGCCGCCGGCGTGGTTTCGGTGGCCGCCGGAGCGTTGGTGCTCGTGGGTGCGTTGGTCTGGCTGCCGCAGGCGACAAGCGCGAAGACCATCACAAGTGCAAGAGCGATGCTAAGGATTCTTTTCATACTTACCTCCTATATGATACAGGTCCCGTCCCGTTTCGCAAAGCGGGACGGGCCATAAGATTGTATCAGTTTATCACATATTTCGCAAATGTCAACCATCACGTAAAAAGTCGTGCCGGAGCGGAGCGCCGGCGGCGGCATAAAAACTTTGTCTTCTTTTACGTTCCTTTGCTGCAGCGGCGTATCTTTTGCCGCCGTTCCTTTTGTGCGCGGCCGATGCGCTTTGGCGGGTCGAGCTTGAAATACGCCTTTTCTTCCATCATGGCCCTCACGCGCCCCGCACGCCGCTTACAATGTCCGCGATGCTCGTCGCCATATCCGCGTTGATGCCGACCGCGCGGCTGCCAAAGCTCTCCGGCACGGCCGCGCCCTCGTTGATGTTCAGCCGAACGAGGCTGATGTTCTCATGGTCGCGCACCAGCTTCTCGAAGGGGAAGCGAATGATGGTCGGGGTGTTGAAGCCGACGCCCAGCTCGACCAGCGCCAGCTTTTTGTCCCGCGCCTCCGACAGGAACTCCCCGAAGCGGCGCTCCGCCTCATGCCACGCCGCATCTTCCACGAAATGATCGTCCACGCGGAGGTTCATCGCCATATCGCCGCCGCAGACGGGGCATTTCGGCACCATGTGCGGCGGGATCTTCCCGTCCTTGCGCGCCTGATCCATCTGCCGGAACATGGAGACCGCATTGTAGGTTTTTTGGTGGCAGCCGCGCTTGCATTGGATCAGGTTGTAGCTGCCCTGCGTGGCGAAAATCTGCTCCGCGGGCAGCCCCGCCTTTTCAAACTGATGGTCGGCGTTGGTGGAGAGCAGAAACAGTTTCTTGCCCTCAAAGGCACTCAGCAGCATCCTGTGCAGCGGCGTCACGTCGAGGTCTGCGCCCGCCGTCAGCGCAAGCTTGCACCAGAACCCCCATTTGGACTCCTGATTCGGGAACGGATAGAAGCCCGCGGAGTACATATCCTGCATGTACGGGCCTTTGCCGTAGATCTTCTGAAATTCCCCGAAGCGCTCCTCAAAGAATTTCCCGCCGTACTGCGCGCCCGCGGCGGCGCTCATGCCCGCGCCGGCGCCGAGCAGCACATAGTCGGCGTCCTTTATCATTTTGACCGCCTGCGCGATTTGCTCGACATAGGGCGTATCCTGCATGATGTAATCCCGCGCCGGCGTGCCGGAGAGAAACGTGTTGAATGTCAGTTTGTTTGCTGTGTTCTTGAATAACATGGTATCACCTTGACTTTGCTGTTTGGTTGTTGTCTATAATCGCTCGATTGCCTGCGCGGGGCAGTTCTCAAAGCAGTTGCCGCATTGCAGGCAGTTATTTTGCCGGATGGCAAACGGTGCGCCTTCGTCGATGGCGCTCTGCGGGCAGACGCTCTGGCAGGTGCCGCAGCCGATGCACGCGTCGGTGATGCGGTAGCCCTTCGGCTTCAAAACCGCATTGCCGACCGTGAAATACTCGCGTGTGATCGGGCGCGTGGAGAGGCAGAAATATTCGATGGTGTAGTCCTTGATGACAAACATCGTGTCGATGTTCTTTGTCTCGCCCGGATAGACGTTTTCGAGATACGGCTGCTCTGCATAGAGCACATCGCGCCACTTACGCTGCTCTGCCTCCGGCACCGGCTCCGCCCTGCCGGAGACGCGGATGGTCTCCTTGTACATCGTATAGCCGGAGATCTGCACCCTGCCGTCGCTTATGAGCTGGCGGGCAAAGGGCTTTCCGCGCGCGGTCAGAAAGTAAATATCAGTTCCCTCATAGTGAATGGCGCTGATGTTCCGCACCTGCGGC
>JAFTGG010000009.1 GCA_017458025.1 Oscillospiraceae bacterium
AGCCGTGGAGAACAGCGTCTGCACGGTCTACCGCAACAGCGGGATATAATGAGAGAATCAGAGGGCAGTCATCGCTTTTGTGATATGGGTCGCCGTTTTTTGTGATGTATACAATCTCAGAGATGGACTGTGGTTCTGCAGATTTGAGTACTTTCTGTGTCAAGGCTTCAATCTGGGCCTGCGCGTCGGTCAATACGTCATAAAGGGCGGCATAGTCTGCGTCTAACTGTTCGATTTTGGCGAGGGCAATATTGCGTTCATTCAGTGCATGTGCCGCGAGAACGGATACACCGATCAGAACAATGATGAGAGTAATTATGATATATTTTTTTTGCATAACATATCGCCTCCCTATGCCTCTTTAGTGTATCAGATTGACAGAGATTTGCAAGAGCAGTATGATTAGGCGGCGACGGAAATAGGGATTGCCGCAGATATCGGCCTGCGGCAATCCCTTGAGAATTAGTCAGTAGCGGACATAAATATCTCTTCGGTTTCGCATTGCGCATCAATTAAGCGGCGCGACGCAGCATACAGTTTCTCTTGGCGGAGTAGAATGATTGCGTCCTCAGCTGCGTTGAACAGCTTTAAGTACATTTCCTTGTAAGGGTCCATAGATAGCCTCCTCAAATATAGAAATATAAAGAGGGGATGTGCAGCAGTTACAGCGCACATCCCCCGAAAAACGCCGTCTCTACTGCCGCAACGCAAGTTCTTATTACCCTCAAGAGAAGTAGATAAGAGCGAGAGAGCGTTTTTGCCGAAACAGACTGCTCCCCTCAAAGGTATGAAATATGAACTTGCGTTGCACAGCTATATTAACATGCGTGTAGGCGGTTTGCAAGAAAAAGAGTTCGATGGTTTTCGACAATCACAGGAACCTATGAATACACACAAAACGAATGTGGGTACCAAAGTGGGTACTTTTGAATATTAAAAACCGCGCAAACCGTTCGGTTTGCGCGGTTTTTCTGGCGCGGAAGAGAGGATTTGAACCTCCGCGGCGCTTTTTACACGCCCTACTCCCTTAGCAGGGGAGCCCCTTCGGCCTCTTGGGTACTTCCGCTCGTCAAAGCAAACTGCGCGCACTCCGTTTCCGGCGGCAGTCTGCGGCCGGCGCCGAAAACTGCGTATCGCTTCGTTGCTTTTCCTCTCCGAATCGCAAACGCTTCGCTGGACTGCGATTCGGTTTGAGGACCCGATATTATTGTCTGGCGGAGAGAGTGGGATTCGAACCCACGAACGCTCGCGCGTCGCCGGTTTTCAAGACCGGTGCCTTCAACCGCTCGGCCATCTCTCCGTGTCTTGCCCCACGCTTTCCTCAAACGCAAGTGTTATGATAACACAGGGATATCGCCCTTGTCAAGCAAAAAAGCAGCCGGTCGGCTGCTTTTTTCATTGCCGTTTGTCGCCGGCCTTGAAGATCGCGGCGACGATCAGCGCGAACACCACCGCCGCCGCGATGCCGCCCGCCGTGGCGCTCAGGCCGCCGGTCATCACGCCGAGCCAGCCGTCCTCCGCCGCCGCCTTTTTGACGCCCTGCGCCAGCGAGTGGCCGAAGCCGAGCAGCGGCACCGTCGCGCCCGCGCCGCCCCATTCGACGATGGGCTCGTAAACGCCGATCGCGGTCAGGAACACGCCCGCGACGACGTAGCCGGTCAGAATACGCGCGGGTGTGAGCTGCGTCTTGTCGATGAGGATCTGCCCGACGGCGCACAGCAGCCCGCCGCAGAGGAATGCCCGTACAAATTCCATGTCAGCCCTCCTTTGTGTTCGACAGCACGACCGCGTGGCAGATGCCCGGAATACTCTCGCCCTGGAACGACGAGGTCGGCGAGAGCAGCGCGCCCGTCGGCGCGAACAGGAGCTTGTTCCATTTTTTCTCGCGCATGCCGCGCAGAAGATAGCCGTTGAGCACGCTTGCCGAGCAGCCGCAGCCGCTGCCGCCGCAATGCATGTCCTGCCCGTCGCGGTCAAAGAGCAGCAGCCCGCAGTCGTCGTAGTTTTGCGTCATGTCGACGCCGTCCTTCTCAAAAAAATCGACGATGATGTCGTGCCCCAGCTTGCCGAGATCGCCGGTGACGATGAGGTCGTAGTCCGCCGGACGCGTCCGCGTGTCGCGGAACACCGCCGCGAGCGTGTCATAGGCGGCGGGCGCCATCGCCGCGCCCATATTGTTCGGGTCGGTAACGCCCTTGTCGACGATTTTGCCCGCCGTGATGTGCGTGACGTACGGCCCGTCGCCCTGCTCGCCGAGCAGACAGCAGCCCGCGGCCGTCGCGGTCCACTGCGCCGTCGGCGTGCGCTGCGAGCCGTAGGGCACCGGCATGCGGTACTGTCGTTCCGCGGTGCAGAAATGCGAGGACGTGAGCGCCGCCGCGCGCCGCGCGAAGCCGCCGTCGATCATCATTGCCGCAAGCGACAGCGATTCGCCCATCGTCGAGCACGCGCCGTAGAGCCCGTAAAACGGGATATTGCTCTCCCGCAGCGAAAACGACGAGCCGATGCATTGGTTCAGAAGATCGCCGGCAAAAACAAAATCGACGTCGGCTTCGTGCAGATTCGCCTTTTCGAGCGCGTGCGAGAGCGCGTGCTTCTGCATGACGCTTTCGCCCTGTTCCCAGGTCTTCTGTCCCCAGAGATGGTCTTCGTTCAGCTCGTCAAAGTAGTCGCGCAGAGGTCCTTTGCCCTCCATGTGTCCGCCGACTGCGGCAAAGGAGAGCACCGCCGGCGGGCGCTCCAGGCGCACGGTCCGCGCGCCGATCCGTTTTCCCATATCGTTTGCTCCTTGCATTCGTTTGCGCCTAGTTTTTCCAGACGCGGCAAAAATAATCCTCTTTTCCCGAGAAACGCGCGATGCAAGCTTCAGACCGCGCGTTTTTGACGGGCACGACTTCGGGTTGGCGGCGAAACGGCGGGACAAGCGCCGCCAAAAAGACCCGTGGGGTTTGAGCGGACGCTTGACGCGGCGGGCGCAAAAAGCTATGATAGAGATATCAAACATCGGGAGGCGTTCCCATGACAACGGAAAAGACGCGCACGATCGGCTACCTCTGCCCCTCGTGCCGGAAAAAGGTGATACGCGACCGCTCGGCGTTTGCGCTGGCGGCGTCGGGTGCGGCGGTAAACTGCGAGTGCGGCAGGTCGAGCCTGACCATCGACGCTGAGGAGCGGCGCTTCCGCCTGAGCGTTCCGTGCGGCGTCTGCGGCGGCGAGCACAGCGCGGTGCTGGACGCAAACCGGCTGCTTGAGGGTAAAGGCGTCGGCCTTGGCTGCCCGCAGACCAAGCAGCTTTGCTGCTTCATCGGCGAGGGCTACGAGGTCGAACGCGAGATGGAGCGTCTGTCGCTCGCGGCGGACAAGGAAGCGACGCGGGGCGAGGACGGCGAATTGTTCGTCGACAGCGTCATCATGCACGAGGTGCTCTCCGAGCTCAAGGAGATCGCGGCGCGCGAGCATGGCATTTCGTGCGCCTGCGGCAGCGAGCGTTACGCTATGGAGGTGCGCCCGACCTACGTCGACCTCATCTGCGCCGGCTGCGGCGCGCGGCTCCGCATCGACGCGGCAACGGACGAGGACCTCGACCGCCTTTGCTGCCATTGGACGCTGCGGATCAAAGGAAAGTAGCGGCAAATGGATTTTGTGATCGCATTCGTGCTGTTTCTCGCCGCGATGCTGTTCTGCCTGATCCGAGACTACGCGCTCTATTGGGCGCTCGCGTTCGCGCTGGCGCTGTTTTTCGCCGTCGGGCTGAAGCGCGGCTGCAGCGCGAAAGCCCTCGCGGATATGGCGTGGAGCAAGATGCCCAAGACGATGATCGTGCTGCGCATCATCTTCCTTATCGGCATTTTGACCGGCCTTTGGCGCTCTTGCGGCACCATCGCGTTTTTTATCTACTACGGCGTCCGCGCGATTTCGCCGCCGCTGTTTGTGCTGCTCGCGTTTCTGCTCTCGGCGCTGCTGTCCTACGCGCTCGGCACGTCGTTCGGCGTGACGAGCACGGCGGGCGTCGTGCTCATTGCGTTGGCGCGCTCCGGCGGCGTTGATACGGCGGTGGCGGCGGGCGCCGTTCTCTCGGGCGTCTACTTCGGCGACCGCGGCGCGCCGACCTCGTCGTGCGCGAGCCTTGTCGCCGCCCTGACGGAGACCGACCTCTACGGCAATGTCAAGCGTATGCACCGTACGGCGCTTTTGCCGTATGTCCTTTGTCTGGCATTTTACGCGTTCTTGTCGCTGCGAAACCCGATGACCGGCGGAGACGAAACGCTGCTGGCCGCTCTTGCGGACAGCTTCGAGCTCTCGCTTTGGACCGTCGCGCCGGCGATCATCATGCTGGCCCTGCCGCTTTTGCGCGTGCCGATCTGGATCGCGATGACGCTCTCGGGCGTGACGGCGTTCGCCGTCAGCGTACTCGCGCAGGGTGCGGGCGTGCTCGAAACGCTTGGCGTCAGCGTCCTCGGCTACGCGTCGGAGGGCGTGCTGGCGGACGTGCTGTCCGGCGGCGGGCTGGTTTCGATGCTGACGGTGTTTTTAATGCTGCCGCTCGCCTCGATGATGACCGGTATCATCGAGGGCGTCGGCGCGCTCGACGGCGCGCAGGAGAAGCTCGCGGCGGCGAGCGGCAGGCTCGGCCTGCTGCCGACGACGGCGCTGCTCAGTATCCTCTGCTCGATGGCGCTCTGCAACCAGACCATCGTCGTCATCATGCTCCACCAGCTGATGGGTAAGGTCTACGCGCAGCGCGGCGCGTCGAACGAGGAGTTTGCGATGGACATCGCCAACACGGGCGTTACGCTTGCGGGGCTGGTGCCGTGGTGCATTGCCTGCGCGGTACCGCTCTCGATGCTCGGCGTTGGCTTGGAGGCGCTGCCCTACGCGGCGCTGCTGTATATGATCCCGCTTTGCTATTTATTTACGAAGAATCGTTTCTTTCAGAAAGGAGAACAGCTATGACGGACGATATCAAAAAGCTCAAGGACATCATCGACAACACCGACAACATCGTCTTTTTCGGCGGCGCGGGCGTTTCGACCGAAAGCGGTATTCCGGACTTTCGCAGCGTGGACGGCCTGTACCGCCAGCAGTGGGACGAGCCGCCCGAAACGATCCTGAGCCATACCTACTATGAGCGCTATCCGGAGAAGTTTTTTAAGTTCTATCGCGCGAAGCTGCTCATCTCCGGCGTCGAGCCCAACGCGGCGCACAAAAAGCTCGCGGAGTGGGAGGCGCAGGGCAAGCTCAAGGCAATCGTGACGCAGAATATCGACGGGCTGCATCAGGCGGCGGGCAGCAAGGAAGTGCTGGAGCTCCACGGCAGCACGCTGCGCAACTATTGCGAGAAGTGCGGCAAGTTCTACGACGCCGATTTCATTCGCGGCAGCGAGGGCGTCCCGACCTGCTCCTGCGGCGGCCGCGTCAAGCCGGACGTGGTGCTCTACGAGGAGGGGCTCGACGGCGGCACGCTCGAACGCGCGATCCGTTACATTGCGAATGCGGACGTGCTCATCATCGCGGGCACGTCGCTCGCGGTCTATCCGGCGGCGGGACTTATCAACTACTACCGCGGCAGCAAGCTGGTCGTCATCAACAAGACGCCGCTGCGCTCCGACCTCGGCGCGGATCTCGTCATCACGGGTCCGGTGGGGGAAGCGTTGGGCCAGATTTAAATATCGTTTTGCTCGCCGCGTGCACGGCAACCGCGAAACATGGCGAGTACGCGTCGATAGCGTTTACAAAAAAGTCCGCCATAATCAAAAAAAGGTGTTGACTTTTCAGGGGCGGTAGTCTTATAATAGCGGAGCGGTCGTCAGACGGCTGGGAAATATGCGGGTGTGCTGGAATTGGCAGACAGGCTAGCTTGAGGTGCTAGTGTTCGTATGGACGTGCGGGTTCAAGTCCCGCCATCCGCACCATTTTTCCAATCGTTGATGGCTGTTTATGCGCGAGTGGTGGAATTGGCAGACTCGCTAGATTCAGGTTCTAGTGTGCTTTACGCACGTGCGGGTTCAAGTCCCGCCTCGCGCACCAATAGAAAACCTCTTTTGCCACGATAGGCAAATGAGGTTTTTGCGCGTTAGAATAAAACTCGGCAAGTTTCGGAGAATATCGGAGTTTTGGGGTGATTGGACGGCTGTTTGGCAACTCGTTTTTGCTTTCGAGCTTGGTAGATGATCGAAATGAGTTGGACAAAACAGCGCTGTGGCAGTCGGAATCCCGCATGGCTGACAAGTTAGTTGGGAAAATAAAAATTATTTTGAATTTTGTGGGAATCGGTTGAATGATGGGCGCTCTCTTGTTATATTATTTGTATCCGCCAACGATACGTTTCAAAATGATAGATATTTTGCCGAAAGAAAAAATGTCGGATCCAGGGAAATAAGATATGAAACTCAGAGAATTTATCATGGTCGTTTGCAGAAACGCGGGTAGGTATTACGGCGTTGCGACTCGTTCGGCTTTTTACCGCGATTTTTTACGAAGCTTATATGATAATGGGGATTTTCCCGCTTTCTATGATAACAAAGTTGCGTGCTTGACTTACTATGTGAAGCGCTTGGGATATTTGCCGCGGACAGACTTTAGAGATGAGAGCAAAGCCGATCACTATGTGTTTTATTATGAACCGGCGTACGATACATTGAAATCCATTACAATACGCGAAATCATTATGAAAATGTATGACAGGGAGAATGCATTTGCTTTTGCGAAAGCAAGCTTATCTTATGAATGTTCCATGTTCGAGCTGCTGCACATGGCTATCGTTCAATCAGAGATCGTTTCGCTGGCATTGGAGCTGAACGGCATGGACCTTTCAAAATACACGGGGGAGGAACCCATCGACGCTATCGGCGATCAAAAGCTTGAAGCGATCATTGATCGTGCCCGTCGCTGTAAAGAAATGGTTGGCATGGACAAGCCGCAGGATCGAATAGAAAAAAAGCGCGCGAAAAGGCAGATAACCGTTCATCAGCGGGCAAGTGCGAATGCGAGTGAAAAGCGAACAGATAACTTGTGATAGATTTTTACGATGCTTTGAAGCATCACGGGAGGCGATAGTCATGGAAAGGGAAATGGGCGGCGAGATGAGGAACGAAGAAAACGATTCCGCCCAAGAAGATAAAAAAGTCGCAGAGCAGCGATTAAAAACCTTTAATGGGCTAAGCGCGACAGAGTGGGCTTCATTGAGCGGCAGCGTGTGGAACGACGTTTCGTCTGCTCGCGCTAAAAAGCACCTTGACCACGGAGCCACATATCCGGAGAAGCTGTGTGATCGATTGATCGCGATGTATTGCAAGACCGGCGATACCGTGTTAGACCCGTTTTTAGGAACAGGAACAACCGTGGTATCCGCTATAAAAAACAAGCGAAACGGGATCGGCATCGAATTGACAGACCGTTTCTTTACAGTGGCTTCTGAGTCCATTGAGCATGCTGTTTCTTTGGCGCAGATGACATTGCCTGATGAGAAAAACGTGCTTGGAGAATATAGATTGCTGAAGGGGGATTGTTCTGAAAAGCTAAAGGAAATTCACGACGAAACAGTGCAATTGACAATAACGTCTCCGCCATATGCGGACTTAATTCATAAGGTCGTCGAGGACAGGAGCAAGGCGCACAAAAACTCG
>JAFTGG010000085.1 GCA_017458025.1 Oscillospiraceae bacterium
AAGCGTTGGCGAGGGCGCGCCGCGCATCGTCGACCTGCGCTTGCGGCGCATGCTGGCGGCGGCGCTGCTCGGCGGCGCGTTGGCGGTGTCCGGCTTCCTGCTCCAGACGTTTTTCGCGAACCCGATCGCGGGACCGTTCGTGCTCGGCGTTTCGTCGGGCGCGAAGCTGACGGTCGCGCTGGTGATGGTGTCTCTCCTGAGCCGCGGCGTCACGCTTGGCTCGGCGGGGCTGTACGGCGCGGCGTTTGCCGGCTCGATGCTCGTGATGGGCGCGATCCTGCTCGTCTCCGGACGGATCCGGCAGATGTCGCTGCTGGTCGTCTGCGGCGTTATGGTGGGCTATATCTGTTCGGCGGTGACCGACCTCGTCGTCACGTTCGCCGACGATGCGAACATCGTCAATCTCCGCGCATGGTCGCTCGGCAGCTTTTCGGGGATCAGCTGGGCGAATCTGCGCGTCATCGTGTGCGTTACGGCGTTGGGGCTCGCGTGGAGCTTTCTGCTCGCAAAGCCTATGAGCGCCTATCAGCTCGGCGAGGCGTACGCGCAGAATATGGGCGTCGACTTAAAATCGTTCCGATTTCGACTTATTCTGCTATCGAGCGTACTTTCCGCCTGCGTGACGGCGTTCGCGGGGCCGGTATCCTTCGTCGGCGTGGCGGTACCGCACCTGATGCGGAACCTGCTGGGCACGGCGAAGCCGATTCTGATGGTGCCGTCGTGCTTCCTCGGAGGGGCGGTATTCTGCCTCGGCTGCGACCTGATCGCGCGGACACTGTTTGCGCCGACGGAGCTTGCCATCGGCACGGTGACTGCCGTATTCGGCGCGCCGGTCGTCATCTGGATGCTGATCTCGCGTAAGAGAGGGGTGAGCGTATGACGGAGCTTCTTTTGCGGGCGCGGGACCTGTCCGCGGGCTACGACGGCAAAGCCGTCGTACGCGATATCTCGTTCGCTGTGCGCTCCGGTGAAATTCTGACGCTTATCGGTCCCAACGGCGCGGGCAAGTCGACGATTTTGAAGTCTATCACAAAGCAAATTCAGTCAATTTCCGGTGCGGTTTATCTTTGCGACAGGGCCGTTTCCGAAATAGACTTAAATGAAATAGCAAAAAATATGTCGATTTTGACGACGGATCGTGTGCGCGCGGACAAGCTGACGGTGCGCGACGTGGTGAGCCTTGGGCGCTATCCCTATACGGGAACGCTCGGCATCCTTTCCGAGCGCGACCGCGCGGTCGTGGAAGATACGCTGCGGCGGTTGCGCCTTGACGGGCTTGCCGAACGAGGGTTTGAGACGCTCAGCGACGGGCAGCGCCAACGCGTGATGCTTGCCCGCGCGGTCTGTCAGGAGCCGGAGGTGCTCGTGCTGGACGAACCGACGTCGTATCTCGACGTGCGCTACGAGCTGGAAATGCTGTCGTTCTTGCGTGCGCTTGCCCGCGAGCGCGGGCTTGCGCTTGTGCTTTCGCTGCATGAGCTGACCCTCGCGCGGCGGTTGTCAGACACGCTGCTGTGCGTTAAAAACGGCGTGATCGACCGCGCCGGAACGCCGGAGCGGGTGTTTGCGGACGACTATATCGACGAGCTATACGACATGCCGCGGGGGTCCTATGCGCGATATTTCGGCGCGTCGGAGGGACAGTCGCACGCGTTCTTCCAGAACCGTGCGTGCGGAAACTTCCCGTGCCACGGGGGCGTTCCGGAGGCGGAATTTAACTGTCTTTTCTGCTACTGTCCGCTCTACGCGCTCGGCGAGAAGTGCGGCGGGAGCTTCCGCTACACGGAAAAGGGCCGCAAGAGCTGTGTGGACTGCCCGTTCCCGCATGAACGGGCGAATTACGACAAGGTGCTGGCGCGTTATCCCGAGCTTGCGGCGCTGGCGGGGAGAACGGACGATGGCGTTTGAGCATTACATTCGCAGCGGGCAGAAGCTGCTGCGCTGCGGCTATACGACGGGCTCCTGCGCCGCGCTCGCGGCGTGCGCGGCGGCGCGGCTGCTGTTGACAGGCAGGGCGCCGGAGACAGTGCGCCTTGTGACGCCGAAAGGGCTTGCGGGAGAGGTCCCGCTTGCCGTTTGCGAGACGGACGGAGACGAGGCGCGCTGCGCGGTGCGCAAGGACGCGGGCGACGACCCCGACGCGACGGACGGCTGCCTCGTCTTTGCGGCGGCGCGAAAGACGGAGCGGGGCGTGGTCATCGACGGCGGCGAAGGCGTCGGGCGCGTGACCAGACCGGGACTTGACCAACCGGTCGGCGCGGCGGCGATCAACACCGTGCCGCGGCAGATGATCGCGGCGGCGGTAGAGGAGGTCTGCGCCGAAACCGGCTATGACGGCGGTATTTCCGTCGTCGTCTCGGTGCCGGGCGGCGCGGAACTCGCGAAAAAGACGTTCAATCCGATGCTCGGCATCGAGGGCGGAATTTCCATTCTCGGCACCTCGGGCGTTGTGGAGCCGATGAGCGAGCGGGCGGTCGTCGATACGATCGGGACCGAGCTGCGTCAGCGCCGCGCCGAGGGCGCGACGCGCGTGATCCTGACGCCGGGCAATTACGGCCTCGACTTCCTGCGGAAAAGCGGACTCCATGCCGGAAACATACCGAGCGTCAAATATTCCAACTTTTTGGGCGACGCGCTCGATCTCGCGGCAACGCAGAGGTTTGCCGACGCGCTGCTCGTGGGGCACATCGGCAAGCTCGTGAAGCTCGCGGGCGGGATCATGAACACGCACTCCAAGTACGCGGACTGCCGCGCGGAACTGTTTTGCGCGCACGCGGCGCTTTGCGGTGCGGACACGGCGACCTGCCGCGCGTTGATGGACGCCGCGACGACGGACGCGTGCATCGCGGTTTTGGACGCGGCGAAGCTACGCGAGCGGGTGATCGGGAGCCTGCTTGCCGCGATGCAGCGGCATTTGGAACGCCGTGCGGGCAGCATGCTGCGCGCCGGCGCGGTGGTATTCTCGAACGAATACGGCCTTTTGGGCGAAACGGAAACAGCAAAAGCGATTTTGCGGGATTGGAGTCGTTAGCTATGGTGCATTTTGTCGGCGCGGGCCCGGGCGCGGCGGACCTTATCACGCTGC
>JAFTGG010000086.1 GCA_017458025.1 Oscillospiraceae bacterium
CATCGTCAAGGATACGCTGTTCGCGTTCGTCGTCGGCGGACTGCATGCCGAGGGAAATGCGGTTGAAGCCCGCGCCGCGCAGCGTCCGCAGCGCAGAGACGTCGCGGGCGCTCTCGGGATTCGCCTCGAACGTGACCTCCGCGTCCGACGCGGCGGCAAAGCCGTCCAGCGCCGTTTGGAGCAGCGCGGCGAGCCGCGCCGCGCCGAGGAAGCTCGGCGTGCCGCCGCCGAAGTACACCGTGTCGACGGTATAGCCCGACGCCTGCGGCGCGGCTTCGCGCAGCGACGCGCTAAGCGCGGCGGCGTAAGCGTCCATGCGGCTCTCGCTCCGCGCGAGGGAGTAGAAGTCGCAGTAGGCGCATTTCGACTTGCAGAACGGTATGTGAATGTACAGCCCCAGCATTTTGTCCATGCGCCCATTTTACGCGCTTTCGCGCGGCGATGCAAGGCGGAAACATAAATTGCATAAAAGTGGAAATGCTAGCGCAAAAGGAGTGATGCTTATGGATATGACGCCGCAGGAGTATCAGGCGTACGTCAAGAGGAAAGCGCCCAAGTCGCCCATCGTCAAGGATACGCTGTTCGCGTTCGTCGTCGGCGGCGCGATCTGCGTGGTCGGGCAGCTCATCTCAAACGGCTTTGCCGGGCTCGGCCTCGACAAGACCGACGCGGGCACGGCGACCTCGATCTGTCTCGTCGCGCTCTCGGCGCTCGCTACGGGGCTGGGGCTGTATACGCGCCTTGCGCGCTATGCGGGCGCGGGCACGCTGGTACCGATCACGGGCTTTGCGAACGCGGTCGTCTCGCCCGCGCTTGATTTTAAGAGCGAGGGCTTCATCACCGGCACGGCGGTCAAGATGTTCACCATCGCGGGGCCGGTCATCGCGTTCGGCACGGCGGCGAGCGTCGCGTACGGCGTCGTGCTGATGCTGCTGGAAAGCGCTTGACAAATTTTGCCGTTGGTTTTATGCTCCACATCGAGAAAACCATGAAGGAGCGATATTTGTGAGCATTTTCTTTTACGCCCTGCGCGATTTTGACGAGCTGCCCTGCGCCGAGGAGGCGAGTCAAGAGCTCGGCGTGCGTTTCGGCTGGTCGGCGGCGTATCCCGAGCCCGCCAACTACGAGCTGGCGAAGGGCTTCGAGGGCGTCAGTTGCACGCCCTGCGACATGTCCGCGCCGGTGCTCGAAGCGTTCCGCGGACTCGGCGTCAAGTATATCCTCTGCCGCTCGATCGGCTACGACCACGTCGACCGCGCGGCGGCGAAGCGCCTCGGCATGCGCGTCGGCTATGTGAGCTACCCGCCGACGGGCGTCGCGAACTACGCGATCATGCTGATGCTGATGGCGCTGCGCAAGTGGCCGGTCATTCAGAAAAAGGCGGAGGCGCAGAACTACACCCTGAACGGCAAGCTGGGCCTCGACCTCTCGATGCGCACGGTCGGCGTCGTCGGCACGGGCAAGATCGGCGCGACGGTCATTCGCGCGCTCCACGGCTTCGGCTGCAAGATTCTGGCTTACGATCCGTATCCCAATCCCGCCGTCGGGGGCATGGCGGAGTATGTGACGCTGGAAAGCTCTACGCCGAAGCGGACGTCATCACGCTCCACGCAAACGTGACCGAGGAGAACTACCACCTGCTGAATGACGACGCGTTCGCGGCGATGAAGCAGAACGTCGTCATCGTCAACACGTCCCGCGGCAAGCTCATCGACCACGCGGCGCTCATTCGCGCGCTGGAGAGCGGCAAGGTCTGGGGCGCGGGCCTCGACGTGCTGGAGAACGAGAACGGGCTTTACTACTATGACCGCACGGGCGACGACATCGCCAACACGGAGATGGCGCTGCTGCGCTCGTTCCCGAACGTCATCATGAGCCCGCACGCCGCGTTTTACACCACCGACGCCGTGCGCTACATGGTGCGCGGCTGCTTTGAGAACTACGCCGCGTTCGCGAACGGCACGGAGCCGCCGCACGAAGTGAAGCTGTAATACGATTATCGGATCAAAAGCTTACACCTTTTCTCTGATAGGCGTCGCCGGCGGCATACAGCCGCTGACGTCTCATGCGAACTCATAAACGGAATCCTTTTATGAGTTCAGTATAAATTGTGAAACGCCGCCGAAAGGCGGCGATTTTGCTGCCCACAATATTTCCGCGCCCGCGAGGGAGGGAAGCACAAGGCTTTGCGTTTGTCAAGTCGGCAAAGTGACGAATTTGAAAAAAAGCGCCGCGCCGCGGACCTGCCGGCGCGGGAGCCAAATTTCGACATTTTTTGCCGGAAAAAGCGTTGACATAAGTGTGTGGATAATTCTGTGGAAATTGTGAATAACTCGAATTTGAGGGCTTTTGGGGAGGTTGACTTCCGTATTATGCGATGGCGCGCGGAGGAAACTTTTTCGGGAAAAGAGCGCCCTTTTTGCCGAATCGGGACGGCTTGGGGCATTTGGCGCAAAAACACTTGCTATTGTGGGCGGTTGGGGGTATAATCACTATAAATTGTATTGTGAGATTTTATGCCGTGAACGATGGCAGAGTAAACATGCGAAACGGAGAACCACATGGCGGAGATCAAAAAAACGGATTACGGCAACGAGAGCATTTCGTCCTTGCAGGGCGCGGACCGCGTCCGTAAGCGTCCCGCCGTCATCTTCGGCTCGGACGGGCTGGAGGGCTGCGAGCACGCGGTCTTTGAGATTTTATCCAACTCCATTGACGAGGCGCGCGAGGGCCACGGCAAGCTCATCACCGTGACGCGCTACCTCGACCACAGCGTCGAGGTGGAGGACCAGGGACGCGGCTGCCCGGTCGCCTACAACGAAAAGGAAAAGCGCTGGAATTGGGAGCTGGTGTACTGCGAACTCTACGCCGGCGGCAAGTACGAGAACAACACGGGCGAGAACTACGAGTATTCCCTCGGCCTCAACGGCCTCGGAGCCTGCGCGACGCAGTATTCCTCGCGCTATATGGACGTGACCGTGTGGCGCGACGGGAACAAATACTCGCTGCACTTTGAGCGCGGCGAAGCGACGGGCAAGAAGGGCTCGGAGCTCACGACCGAACCGACCGACCGCGGGCGCAGGACCGGCACGCTGACGCGCTGGCTGCCCGACCTCGACGTGTTCACCGACATCGACATTCCCGCCGAATACTTTACCGAGACGATGAAGCGTCAGGCGGTGGTGAACGCGGGCGTGACGTTCCGCTTCCGCAACGAGACGGCGGCGGGCAAGTTCGAGACGCAGGATTTTGTCTACGAGAACGGCATCGTCGACTACGTCGCGGAGCTCGCGGGCGAGGACACGCTCACGACGCCGGTATTCTGGGAGACGGAGCGCCGCGGGCGCGACCGCGCGGACAAGGACGAGTACAAGGTCAAGCTCTCCGCCGCCTGCTGCTTCTCGAACAAGATCCAGCGCATCGAGCACTACCACAACTCAAGCTGGCTCGAACACGGCGGAAGCCCCGAGAAGGCGACCAAGAGCGCGTTCGTTTCCGCCATCGACGCGTATCTCAAGCAGAACAACAAGTACCAAAAGAGCGAGGCGAAAATCACCTGGCAGGACATCGAGGACTGCCTCGTGCTGGTGAGCAATAACTTCTCCACGCTCACGAGCTACGAGAACCAGACCAAGAAAGCCATTACGAACAAGTTCGTGCAGGACGCGATGACCGAGTTCTTAAAGAGCCGCCTTGAGGTCTACTTCATCGAGAACCGCACCGACGCGGAGAAGATCGCGGCGCAGGTGCTCATCAACAAGCGCAGCCGCGAGAGCGCCGAAAAGCAGCGTCTCGGCATGAAGAAGAAGCTCTCGGGCAGCATCGACATCGCGAACCGCGTGCAGAAGTTCGTCGACTGCCGCACGAAGGACGTTTCCCGCCGCGAGATCTACATCGTGGAGGGCGACAGCGCGCTCGGCAGCGTCAAGCTTTCGCGGGACGCGGAGTTCCAGGGCATCATGCCCGTGCGCGGCAAGATTTTGAACTGCCTCAAGGCGGACTACCCGCGCATCTTCAAGAGCGAGATCATCACCGACCTTTTGAAAGTGCTCGGCTGCGGCGTCGAGGTGCAGGGCAAGTTCGCGAAGGAGCTCAGCGCCTTCGATCTGGACAACCTGCGCTGGAACAAGGTCGTCATCTGCACCGACGCCGACGTGGACGGCTATCAGATCCGGACGCTGATCCTGACGATGATCTACCGCCTCTGCCCGACGCTGATCCGCGAGGGCTACGTCTACATCGCGGAGACGCCGCTGTTTGAGATCAACTGCGGCGACAAGACATGGTTCGCGTACACGGACAAGGAGAAGAACGACATCGTCAAGAGCCTTGAGGGCAAGAAAGTCAAGGTGGACCGCTCCAAGGGCCTCGGCGAAAACGATCCCGAGATGATGTGGCTCACGACGATGAACCCCGAGACGCGGCGGCTCATCAAGGTCATGCCCGAGGACATGGAGCGCACGGCGCAGGTGTTCGACCTGCTGCTCGGCGACGACCTCGCGGGAAGGAAAAACCACATCGCGGAGAACGGGTATAAGTATTTAGAGATGATCGACGTATCGTAATCGACACATATTTTACAAGGAGGATACGACTATGGCACACATCGTTCTGCACTGCTACTACAAGGGTGAGAAGGGCGCCGTCAAGGGCTTCTTTGACGAGATGGCGAAGGAGATCCAGCAGGATATCCGCGCCGAGGACGGCTGCATCATGTACGACTACTACCTCTCCGCCGAGGACCCGACCAAGGGCGTCCTGATCGAGGAGTGGCGCGACGCCGAGGCGCTTGCGGAGCACCGCAGGGGCGTGCCGATGTCCCGCCTGATCCCCATCAAGGGCGAGTTTGGCCTGGAGACGCGGGTCGTGCCCTTCGAGCTGAAGGATTAAGGAGAATACAATAAGGCAGGTCATCCCCGATGCCCAAGAAAAAGCAACCGGAAGAAGTCAAGCACAAACCGAATAACCCGAACGTCCTCGGCCTGCGCGCGGACGTCGTCGACCAGCGCATTACCGATACGCTGGAACTCAATTACATGCCCTACGCGATGTCGGTCATCGTGTCGCGCGCCATTCCGGAGATCGACGGTTTTAAGCCGTCGCACCGCAAGCTCCTGTACACCATGTACAAGATGGGGCTTTTGAACGGCGCGCGCACGAAGTCGGCGAACATCGTGGGCCAGACCATGCGCCTCAACCCCCACGGCGACGCCGCCATCTACGACACGATGGTGCGCCTGAGCAAGGGCTACGGCGCGTTGCTGCACCCGTTCGTCGACTCGAAGGGCAACTTCGGCAAGGTCTACTCCCGCGATATGGCGTGGGCGGCGAGCCGCTACACCGAGGCGAAGCTCGCGCCCATCTGCGCGGAGCTGTTCCGCGACATCGACAGCGACACCGTCGACTTTGTTGATAATTACGACAACACCATGAAGGAGCCTGCGCTGCTGCCGACGACGTTTCCAAACATTCTGGTGTCCGCCAATCAGGGCATTGCCGTCGGCATGGCGTCGCAGCTATGCGGCTTTAACCTCGGCGAGGTCTGCGACACGACCATCGCATACCTGAAGAACCCAGGCTGCACGATCAGCGAGACGCTGCTCGCGCCGGATTTTCCCACCGGCGGCGAGGTGCTCTACGATCCCGCGGTCATCGAGGAGGTCTACAACACGGGCCGCGGCGGCGTCCGCGTCCGCGCGCGCTGGCGCTACGTCAAGGCGGAGAACCTGATCGAGATCTACGAGATCCCCTACACCACGACCACCGAGGCCATCATGGACAAGGTCGCGGAGCTCATCAAGGCGGGCAAGATCAAGGAGATCGCCGACATGCGCGACGAGACCGATTTGAGCGGTCTCAAGCTGACCATCGACTTAAAGCGCGGCGTCGACCCGGACAAGCTGATGCAGAAGCTCTTTAAGTCCACGACGCTGCTGGACACCATGTCCTGCAACTTCAACGTGCTCATCGCGGGCATGCCGAAGGTCATGGGCGTGCGCGAGCTGCTGGACGAGTGGTGCGCGTGGCGCACCGAGAGCGTCAAGCGCCGCGTGTTCTACGTGTTGGGTAAGCACAAGGAGAAGCTGCATTTGCTCAAGGGCTTAAAGCGCATCCTGCTGGACATCGACAAGGCGATCAAGATCATCCGTGAGACCGAGGCGGAGGCCGACGTGGTGCCGAACCTGATGATCGGCTTCGGCATCGACGAGGTGCAGGCGGAGTACGTCGCGGAGATCAAGCTGCGCAACATCAACCGCGAGTACATCTTAAAGCGCACGCAGGAGACCGACGCGCTGAGCGAGGAGATCGAAGACCTCGAGGATATCCTCAACCGCCCCGCCCGCGTGAAGAAG
>JAFTGG010000010.1 GCA_017458025.1 Oscillospiraceae bacterium
CCGTAATACTATTCGGCTTGAGCTTCTTTTGCAACTCGCCCAGCACCTCGTAGAGCTGGCGGCTGACCTGCTCGGCGCTGACCATCAGCGACACGGTGTCGATGCCGGAGAGAATAAATTCGACGTTGATCTCGTGCTTTTCGAGCACCTCCATGATCTGGAGCAGGATACCGTGCTCGGACGATAGGCTCGTCTTCGCGATCGTAATGATCGAGAAGCCTTTTTTGCCCGCGATGCCGGTGATAAACGTGTCGCTCTCGTCCTGCTCGTCGTCGACCTTTTCCATAATCATCGTGCCGGGGTGGTCCGGCTCGTTCGTGTTGCGAATGTTGAGCGGGATATTCTTTTCGCGCACGGGATACACCGCGCCCTCGTGGAGCACCTGCGCGCCGACGTAGCTCAGCTCGCGCAGCTCGTTATAGGTGACGTGGCGGATCGGCGCGGGGTTTTCGACGATGCGCGGGTCGGCCATCAGAATGCCGGACACGTCCGTCCAATTCTCGTACACGTCCGCGTCCAGCGCCGCCGCCGCCAGCGCGCCGGTGATGTCGCTGCCGCCGCGGGAGAAAGTCCTGACGTGGCCGTCCGGCATGACGCCGTAAAAGCCGGGAATGACGACGCCGCGCCCGTCCGCCGCGCGCTGGAGCGCCTCGTAGCTCGCCGCCTGATCGACGCTGCCGTCAAAGCGGAACTTGACCCACAGCGCGGCGTCGACGAAGTCAAAGCCGAGGTACGCGGCCATCAGCTTCGCGGAGAAATATTCGCCGCGGGAGGCGAGCTCGTCACGGCCGGCCTCGCCCGCGAGCATGCGCTCCCAAAGCGCGTCGAACTCGGGATTTAAGTCGACGTCCAGCTTGCAGCCGCGCGCAATGTCGTTGTAACGCCCGCGGATCATGCCGAAGATATCGCCGCAATCGACGCCGTACTTGATGTGCGCGGCGCAGAGGTACAGGAGGTCGGTGAGCTTATGGTCGTCCTTGAAGCGCTTGCCCGGCGCGGACACAATCACCACGCGGCGCGCGGGATCGGCCTGGACGATGGATTTAACTTTTGCGAACTGCGTCGCGTCCGCGCACGACGAGCCGCCGAATTTGACTACCTTCAGCATGGCTTATTCTTCCTCCTCGCCGCTGTCCGCGATGCGCGCGATCAGCGCGGTCGGGTCCTTTTCCAAATACGCTTCGTACACCTCGAACGCCGTTTCGGCGTCATAGTCGCCGAACAGGTACTGCCCGTCGTGCCGGAAAAACCAGCGCGCGTATGCGCCGCTGTTGTCGATGGCGCAGGGCGCCGCCTTGTCGGTGTAGTAGCTGCCGCAGCCCGCAGCGACCTCCAGACAGTCCGCCAGCACGTTCGACGCGGTGGGCCAGCCGCCCGCGCCCGCGCCGGAAAAGCTCTGCTTGCCGATGCGCCGCGCGTAGAGAGAGACGAGATTGCCCGTGCCGTCGGTGTGCGCCTCGGGCGCGGTGACGGGGAACAGGGTGGGGCAGACGAATGCCGCGACCTTGCCGCCGGCGCGTTCCGCGCGCGCGATCAATTTGAAAGTGTAGCCCAGCTCCTTCGCCTTCCCGATGTCGGCGCTCGTGATGTGCGAGATGCCGGCGCAGGGGATATCCGCCTCCCGTACCGACACGCCGAACGCGAGGTTCGCGGAGAGCACGATCTTGCGCCGCGCGTCGAGACC
The DNA here is from genome assembly GCA_017458025.1 of Oscillospiraceae bacterium. Lineage (GTDB taxonomy): Bacteria > Bacillota > Clostridia > Oscillospirales > Oscillospiraceae > Hominicoprocola. The sequence continues at coordinate 1,685 of JAFTGG010000010.1, forward strand.
CTCGACGTCCGCCGTCGGGTCGGCTTCAGCATAGCCGAGCGCCTGCGCCTCCTTCAGCACCGCGCCGTAGTCCGCGCCGTCCGCGGTCATGGAGGAGAGCATGAAATTGGTCGTGCCGTTTAAAATGCCCTCGACCGCGTCGATGGCGTCCATACGCTCCGCGCGCGCAAGCGAGACGAGCCAGGGAATGCCGCCGCCCGCCGCCGCCGTGCAGCGCAGGCTGACGCCGCACTCTTTGGCGAGCGCGAGCAGGTCGTCGTAATACGCGCACATGAGCTGCTTGTTCGCGGTGACGACGTGCTTGCCCGCCCGCATCGCGGCGGTGATATAAGAGTAGGCGGGCTCGACGCCGCCCATGACCTCGACCACGACGTCGACGCGCTTATCGCGCACGATCTCGTCAAAATCCGCCGTCACGGCGCAGGTGAGCTCAGGACGCGGACGGCGCGAAAGCACCGTGGTCACAGACAGATTGTCGTGCTCGCGCGCCATCTCGTAGAAATGCGAGCCGACCGTGCCAAAGCCCAGAAGGGCAATGTTCATAGGGTATCCCTCTTTCATTTGTACAAATTGCTGACATGTGTCCGCGAGAGAAAAACACTTGACTTTTCTGTGGAAACAATATAACATAGGGACAATCAAAAAACAATAGCGAATCAGCCGAGCAAAAATGACAAAAATCGGCCAGAAACGCGCAAAAACTTGGAGGAACTGCACAATGGATTATCAGAGCACCCGCGATCCGTCCTTGCGCGCTACCGCGGCGGAGGCAATCCTGAACGGTTTGGCGCCGGACGGCGGCCTGTATAGTATGCCCTCGCTGAATGGGATCGTATTTGATTGGAAGAGCGTGCTGGGCATGGACACGCAGGGCATGGCGACGGAGATATTGACCGCGCTGCTGCCTTCCTTTACGAAGGAGGAGATGCGCGGCCTGGTCAAAAACGCCTACACCGGCAAATTTGAGACGGAGGATCTGACCCCGACCGTCCATGTCGGCGGCGATACGATTCTGGAGCTGTTCCGCGGGCCGACGAGCGCGTTCAAGGACGTGGCGCTTTCGATGCTGCCGCAGCTGATGACCGCGTCGCGCAAAAAGTGCGGCGTGGACGACGAGATTCTGATTCTCACCGCCACCAGCGGCGACACGGGCAAGGCGGCGATGGAGGGCTTCTGCGACGTGCCGGGCACGAAGATCATCGTGTTCTATCCCGACGGCGGCGTCAGCGCCGTGCAGAAGGCGCAGATGGCGACGCAGGCGGGCAATAACATCTGCGTGTGCGCGGTGCGCGGCAACTTTGACGACGCGCAGACCGGCGTCAAAAACGTGTTCGCCGCCGTCACCGAGGGCGGACTTCTGGACGGCAAGGGCGTGCGGCTTTCCTCCGCGAACTCCATCAACATCGGGCGCCTCGCGCCGCAGGTGGTGTACTATTACCGCGCCTACGCGAACCTCGTGAACGAGGGTAAGCTCAGCGTCGGCGACAAGGTCGACTTCTGTGTGCCGACGGGCAACTTCGGCGACATTCTCGCGGGCTGGTTCGCGAAGGAGATGGGGCTTCCCGTGGGCAGGCTCGTGTGCGCGTCCAACGCGAACAACGTGCTGACCGACTTTCTTGAGACCGGCCGCTACGACAAGAACCGCCCGTTCTACAAGACGGCGTCGCCGTCGATGGATATCCTCGTGTCCAGCAATCTCGAACGGCTGCTGTTCCTGCTCTCGGGCGACGCGGCGCTGGTGAAGCGGCTGATGGGCGAGCTCAAGGAGACCGGCGTGTATCAAGTTCCCGAGGACTTATTGGACAAGCTTCACGCGGACTTCTGGCAGGGCTTCTGCGACGATACGGGCACGAAGAGCGCCATCGGCAAGGTCTGGCGCGAGTACGGCTACCTCTGCGACACGCACACCGCGGTGGCGTGGGACGTGGCGCAGCAGTACAAGGCGGCGAATCCCGACCACAATCCGGTCATTATCCTTTCCACCGCCTCGCCGTACAAGTTTCCGGCGGCGGTGCTCGAGGGCATTGGCCGCGGCGCGAAGGGCGACGAGTTCGACGTCATGGAGCAGGTGCGGAGCGAAACGGGCATTCCCATTCCGAAGAACCTCTCCGGCCTCCGCGAGCGCGAGGTGCGCCACAAAGACGTCATCGACCGCGACAAGATGCTCGATTACGTTCTCACGAAAGCAACGCAAAAGGATTGGTTTTAAATCATGAATATCGTTTGTCTCGACATGGAGGGCGTCATCACGCCCGAGATCTGGATCAAGTTCTCCGAGGTCAGCGGCATTCCCGAGCTGCGCCGCACGACGCGCGACGAGCCGGACTATGACAAGCTGATGAAGTTCCGCATGGATATCCTGCGCGAGCACGGGCTGGGTCTCAGGGAGATCCAGGACGTCATCGCGCAGATTGATCCGATGCCCGGCGCGAAGGAGTTTCTGGACGAGCTGCGCTCCGTCACGCAGGTGCTCATTCTCTCCGACACGTTTGAGGAGTTCGCCAAGCCGCTGCTTCGCAAGCTCGGCTGGCCGACCATCTTCTGCAACTCGCTGGAGGTCGACGAAAAGGGCATGCTGACCGGCGTGCACATGCGCTGCCGGCAGTCGAAGCTGACGACGGTCAAGGGCCTGCAGAGCATCGGCTTTGAGACCATCGCCGCGGGCGACAGCTTCAACGACCTCGACATGATCCTCGCGAGCAAGGCGGGCTTCCTGTTCCGCACCACCGAGCAGATCAGGAAGGACTACCCGCAGCTTCAGGCGTTTGAGGAGTACGGCGAGCTGCTCCACGCGATCAAAAAAGCCCTGTAAACAAGCGGCGGAGCGATCCGCCGCTTTTTATACTGAACTCATATAAAAGGATTCCATTTATAGTATCTATAGTATTATATGCGTACAAACTCCATCAGCCGTTCCTGCCATGAGAGAACGTGCTCAATGAACAGCTTTGTGATGGAGGACGGCGCGGAGTCCTTCTTGACCGCGATGCCGACGTCGCGGAACTGCGTCGCGTCCAGCGGAAGACGCGCGACGCGGTAGCGCCGCGGGTGCAGGATCAGGTCGTGCACGATGCTCACGCCGAGGCCGGATTCGACCATCGAAAGCAGCGTGAAGTCGCTGGTCGCCTCTTAGGCGACGTTCGGGCTTACGGGGAGAGTGTCGAGATAGTGGTCGATCTCGTAATCCGGCTTTTCGTTGAGCTTGATGAAGTTCTCCGACGGCAGGGCGCCGACGGGGAAGAACGACCCGCCCGCGAGCGGGTGGTCTTCCGGCAAAATGGCGACAAAGGAGTCGCGCAGCAGGAACGTCGTCTCGAACTCCGCGGGAGCGGGCAGCGCGAGGAAGCCGCAGTCGACGGCGCCGCGCCGCAGCCAACGCGAGATGTCCTCATACTCGCCGTTAAAGATTTGGATACGGATATTCGGATACTTCTCATGAAACGTTTTGAGCACGTTTGGCAGCACGCTGGTGCCGAGGCTCGTGAAGCAGCCGATGCGCAGGAGGCCCGATTGCAGGCCGTGCAGCTCCGAAACGGCGAAGCCGAGGTCGTTGTAGTCTTTGACGACCGCGCGAATGGCGGGCAGCAGCGCGAGCCCTTCGCTTGTGAGTTCAATGCCGGCGCGCCCGCGCGTGAGCAGCTTGACCTGCCACTCGCTTTCGAGATCGGCGATCATCTTGCTGACGGCGGACTGGGTGTAGCCCAGCTCGTTTGCGGTCTGCGTGATGCTTCCGGTTTCCACCGTGCGGAGATACGCGATGTATTTACGAATGCTCATGGAGCCCTCCCGCTTATTATTCCTTTTCGGAATAGAATCCAATCAATAGTTTCTCTTGCGAATTTATTGAGCAGATTATACAATGACTAATGGAAAATTGCAAGTCCGGTTGTCATAATTATACAGACCGGAGCGAAATTCCCCTTGGAAATCGGTTCGAGGAGATACGACTTAGTGAGAAGGAGGAAATTTTGTCATGATCCGTTATTCCGCAATCGGAGCCGTCGGCTATGTCTGCGGCGAAATGCTCCGCATGATGGTGGCGCATCCGGAGGGCAAGCTCGTCAACGTGCTGGACTCGTTCGGCGTGGGCGATCCCATCTCCGAGCATCACCCCGCGCTGCGCGGCTTCTACGAGCAGAAGATCATGGACCTCACGGACGAGAATGTCAAGGCGGCCGCCGAGGCGAGCGACGTGGTGTTCATTCAGGTCCCGTCCGGCGACGTGCCGCATTGGGCGGACATCATTCTCGCCGCGGGCGCGAAGCTCATCGACATCGGCGCGGATATCCGCTTCCGTGACGTGAACGTGTGGGAGAAGTGGTACGGCCAGAAGCACCCGGAGCCGCAGTTAACGCGCGACGCCGTCTACTGCATCCCCGAGGTCATGCGCGACCTTGCCAAGGGCAAGAGCGTGATCGCGAACCCCGGCTGCTATCCGACCGCCTCGACGCTCGGCCTTCAGCCGATGCTCAAGACCGGACACATCGTCGAGAACACGATCGTGATCGACGCCAAGAGCGGCTACACCGGCGCGGGCCGCCGTCCGGCGACCAATAAGATCCTGACCGAGGCTGAGAACAACTTCTGCGCCTACGCGCTCGGCGGCGGGCACCGCCACACGCCCGAGATCGAGCAGAACATCGCCTATATCACGGGCAAGGACCTGATGAAGCCGGAGACGTGGCAGTATATCAACTTCCAGCCGCACCTCCTGCCGCAGATCCGCGGCATCGAGGTCACGATCTACGCGACGCTCGACCGCGACTACACCAACGACGAGCTCTTTGAGCTGTACGACGGCTTTTACAAGGACGAGCCGTTCGTGCAGGTCTATCCCGCCAGCAAGCCCGTGCAGACCAAGTGGGTCTACGGCACGAACTTCTGCGCCATGACCCCGACCTACGACGCGCGCACGAAGCGCCTGATCGTGTCGAGCGTGATCGACAACATCGGCAAGGGCGCCGCCGGCCAGGCGATCCAGAACATGAACCTCATCATGGACATTCCCGAGACCACGGGTTTGCTCTATCCCGCGATGTATCCCTAAGCTGCGCTTTCAAAAAGTGCAAGCACTTTTTTGAGAAGGGTCCGCTCCGTTCAGCGCACGGCCGCTGTGCGGCCGCACGTTCACTTCGCGCAAGGTGTTTTTCTGACGCGCATGCCGCCGGAAAAACGATTAAATTCTTTTCGCCGTGCGCGGCGAAATATAACGAAAGGGGAACCACATGGAGTACAAACTCATCGAAGGCGGCGTGACCGCGCCGCAGGGCTTCACCGCCGGCGCCTATTACGCGGGCGTGAAGAACCCCAACAAGAAGCAGGAAAAGCCCGACGTCGCCATCATCTATTCCGAGCAGCCCGCCTCCTGCGCCGCTTGCTTCACCACGAACAAGTTCTGCGCGGCCCCCGTTATCCTCGACCGCGAAATCTTGAAGAAGGGCAAGGCCCGCGCCGTCGTCATCAACAGCGGCAACGCCAACGCCGCCACCGGCTCGCAGGGCATTGAGGACGCCCGCGCCGTCGAGCGCGAGGCGGAGAAGCTGCTCGGCCTCGGCGAGGACGAGTGCTTTGTCTGCTCCACGGGCGTCATCGGCCAGCGCCTGCCCTATGAGCGCGTCATCGACGGCGTGCGCAACATCGTGCCCAACATGAGCAAGGAGAAGGGCACCGACGCCGCGTGGGCGATCATGACCACCGACACCAAGAAGAAGGAGTCCGCCTACGAGCTCCGGCTCTCCGGCGGCACCGTCCGCATCGGCGCGATGGCGAAGGGCTCCGGCATGATCCACCCGAACATGGCGACCATGCTCGTGTATGTGACCACCGACGCCGCCGCCGATCCCGCCGACCTGCAGAAGATGCTCTCCGCCGCGGTGGACAAGAGCTTCAACATGTGCACCGTCGACGGCGACACGTCGACCAACGACTCGATCTTTCTGCTCGCGAACGGCGCGTCCGGCGTGAAGATCGAGACCGAGGAGGACAAGAAGGCGCTGGCGGGCCTCGTCGAGCACATCTGCCTCGACATCACCCGCCGCATCGCCTCCGACGGCGAGGGCGCGCAGCACCTCATCGAGGTCGAGGCCTACGAGCTGCCCACCGAGCACGACGCGCGTCTGGTGGCGAAGTCCATCGCGGGCTCCATGCTGTTCAAGGCGGCGGTGTTCGGCCGCGACGCGAACTGGGGCCGCATCATGGCGGCGGCGGGCTACTCCGGCGCGGACGTCGACCCGACCCACGCGGATTGCATCATCAAATCCGCCGCGGGCGAGGTGCAGGTGATGAAGGACGGCTTCGGCACCGATTTCGACGAGGAGCTGGCGACCAAGATCCTCACCGAGCATGACATCACCGTCGTCGTCCGCTTCTATCAGGGCGACGGCTATGCCAAGGCGTGGGGCTGCGACCTGACCTACGATTACGTCAAGATCAACGGAGACTACAGAACATGAGCGACGTTGCGAACAAGGTCGAGACCTTGATGGAGGCGATGCCTTACCTGCAAAAGTACGCGGGCAAGACGGTCGTCATCAAATACGGCGGCAACGCGATGATCAACGCCGAGCTGAAAGACGCCGTCATGCACGACGTTGTGCTGCTGAAGCTGCTCGGCATGCGTCCGGTGCTCTCGCACGGCGGCGGCCCGGGCATCAATAAGATGCTCGAAAAGCTGGACATTCCCGTGCAGTTCATCGGCGGCCTGCGCTACACCTCCGAGGACACGATGCGCGTGGTCGAGGCGGTGCTGGTCGGGCAGGTGAACACGGAGCTCGTCGGCTTCATCAACAAGCTCGGCGGCAGGGCGGTCGGACTTTCCGGCGTCAGCGGCGACATCTATCACTGCCACAAGCGCAGCGAGGAGCTGGGCTACGTCGGAGACGTCGACTACGTCAACGCCGACGCCATCAACGCCGTGCTGGACGCGGGCTTTATCCCTGTCGTCGCGCCGGTCGGCACCGACGGGCAGGGGAACACCTACAACATCAACGGCGACACGGCGGCGGGCAAGCTCGCGAGCGCGCTGGGCGCCGAGAAGCTGATCCTGCTGACCGACATCGAGGGCCTTTGCAACTCCATCGAGCTGCGCGACGTCATCAGCTACCTGAACATCAAGGATGTGCAGATGCTCAAGGACAAGGGCGTCATCGCGGGGGGCATGATCCCCAAGGTCGACTGCTGTGTGCAGGCGATCGAGGAGGGCGTCACGAGCGTCCACATCATCGACGGCAGAAGGCCGCATAGTATTCTGTATGAGGCGTTCACAGCCGAGAATCTCGGCACGACCATTGGCACGGCGCAGGAGAGCGTCGGGATAAAGGACTAATACTTTACAATAACTTTTGGGAGGAATATCACCATGCTGAAAAGAATGACCAGCAACGCGGAAGTCATCGAAAACGGCGACAAGTACCTCTACGGCAACCATATCCGCATGCCCATCGCCATGAAGGGCGGCAAGGGTAGCTGGGTCTATGACGAGGACGGCAACCGGTACCTCGACTATGTCGGAGGTATCGCGGTCAACGGCCTCGGCCACTGCCATCCGCGCATCGTCGAGTGCCTGAAGGAGCGCGCCGAGACGATGCTCCACTGCTCCAACTACTTCTACAACGAGCCGGCGGTCCAGACCGCGAAGATGCTCGTCGAGAACAGTTGCTTTGAAAAGGTGCTGTTCGCGAACTCCGGCGCGGAGGCGAACGAGGGCCAGATCAAGCTCGCCCGCAAGTACGCCAAGGATCACGGCCATCCCGAGCGCTTCGTCGTCATCACGATGAAGAACAGCTTCCACGGCCGCACGCTCGCGACCTGCACGGCGACCGGCCAGTACGGCGTGCACCGCTACTTTGAGCCGCTGCCCGCGGGCTTCCGCTATGCCGAGTTCAACAACCTCGACTCCGTCAAGGCGATTATGGACGAGTACGTCTGCGCGATCCTCACCGAGCCGGTGCAGGGCGAGGGCGGCGTCCGTCCCGCGAGCAAGGAGTTCCTGCAGGGCCTGCGCGAGCTGTGCGACGAGAAGGATATCCTCCTCATGTTCGACGAGGTGCAGGTCGGCTCCGGCCGTACGGGCAAGCTGTTCGCGTATCAGAACTTCGGCGTTGAGCCCGACTGCTGCTCGCTGGCGAAGGCGCTCGGCTCCGGCGTGCCCATCGCGGCGGTCTGCGCCAAGGGCGACGCGGCGAAGACCCTGACCCCCGGCACCCACGGCTCGACGTTCGCCGGCGGCCCGCTCGCCTGCGCGCTGGCGATGACCACGCTCCACGTCATTCTCAACGAGGGCCTCATCGACAACGCCGCGAAGGTCGGCGAGTATTTCCGCAAGCGCTCGCATGAGGTCATCGAGAAGAATCACCCCGACGCGGTGGACGAGATCCGCGGCCTCGGCCTCATCAACGGCATCCAGCTCAAGAAGGACAGCGGTCAGCCGGTCGTCGACCTCTGCTTCAAGGACAGCAAGGTACTCATCAACAACACGAACGGCAACGTGCTGCGCTTTATCCCGCCGCTGGTCACGACGGAAGAGGAAGTCGATATCGTCATCGACGCCGTCGATAAAGCCATGACCAAGCTCGGCTGGTAGGCGGTTTGCACAAAGCTTGACCGTAAAATCGCGGCTGTTATGGTGAATAAGCAATATTCAAAAAAATTATAAAAAGCTTGCCAAATGTCGGTAGCTATGCTACTATGGGCTTTGAAAGGGGGGAGGGCCGACAGACGTTTCGGTTGGCGCCCAAGAATAGGGAGAGAGTCATTTAATTACCGTAAAACGCAGTTCACCATTCCAAACATGTGTGTAAAGAAAGGTTGGTAACAAATCAATGAGCGAAGAAAAGAAAGAAAACAAGCCACAGGTAAAATTGTGGCAAGCGTTGCTGGTTCTGCTGTTGACGATCATCATCATGGCGTACAACGTCATCACGCAGGATGAAGTTCACGGCCCTATGTTCATCGGCGTTTGCATTGCCGCGATCATGGCTCTTATCTGCGGCTTCAAATGGGAGCAGCTTGAGCAGATGATGATGGACGGCATCTATAAGGCGCTGCAATCCATTATGATCCTCGCCGTCGTCGGTATTCTGATTGGTGTGTGGATCGACGCGGGCGTTGTCCCCACGATGGTTTATTACGGCCTGAAGATCCTGCATCCGAGCATTTTCCTCGTTGCTGTTTTGCTGATTTGCTCTATTACCTCTTTGGCAACCGGTTCGTCCTGGGGGACGATGGGTACTATGGGCGTCGCGTTCATGGGTATCTGCTACGGTCTTGGTATCAGCCCCGCGATGACCGCCGGCGCTATTCTGTCAGGCGCGTACTTTGGCGACAAGATGTCCCCGCTGTCCGACACGACGAACCTCGCCCCGGCGATGGCGGGCACGGACGTCATGACCCACGTCAAGTTCATGATGCTTCCGACCGGCATCACCTACGCGATTTGTGCCATCGTATTTTTGATTCTCGGCTTTACCGGCGCGGGCGGCACGGGCGATATGTCTCAGGCTCAGGCGGTCAGCGATGCGATTTCGGGTTCGTTCAATATCAATCCGATTCTGCTTCTCCCCCCGATCATTGTCATTGTGGCAATCGCGCTGAAAGTCCCCGCCATCCCCGGCATCACGCTTGGCATTTTTTCCGGCATGATCCTCGGCATGATCTTCCAGCCCGACTGCAATCTCCTTTCGCTGATGGCCGTCAGCTATGGCGGTTATGAAGTTGTGGAGACCACAGGCGTCGAGGCGGTCGATGACCTGCTGACCCGTGGCGGTATCGACGGTATGCTATACTCCATTTCCCTGACCATCATCGCGATGATGTTCGGCGGCATTATGGAAGGCACCGGTATGATGGGCGTCATCGTCGATCAGATCAAGAAGCTGGCAAAGGGCCCGGGTGGCCTCGTCACCGTGACCGAGGCGACCTGCCTGTTCTCCAACATCACGATGCCAGAGCAGTACGTTTCCATCATCATCCCCGGCCGTATGTATGCGGACGAGTTTGCCAAGATGGGCCTGCATCCGGCGTGCTGCTCGAACGCGCTGGAAAGCTCCGGCACAGTCACGTCGGCGTTGGTTCCTTGGAACACCTGCGGCGTGTATATCACGAGCATGCTGGGCGTCTCTGCATGGAGCGCAACCTCCGTCGGTGGAGCCTATGGCCCGTGGGCACTGTTCAACTGGCTCATGCCGATCGTCAACATCGTCATGGCGTATCTGGGCTTCACTGTCGCCGATATGAACGGCGTCCGCCTCGCGAAGAAGAAAAAGGCATAAGATAAGAAAGGTACTTCACTATGACTGCAAGAGATCGTTATCCGCAATTGGAAGTCGATCTCGGCAAGCTGAAAGAAAACCTGACAGCGCTCAAAGAGCGCTGTCAGGATTCTTTTGTCGGGATCATCGGCGTCGTCAAGGGCGTCAACGCGTGGCCCGCCGTCGTGCGGGAGTTTGACGCCGCGGGGTTCTCCTACCTCGCGACCTCGCGCGTCGATCAGCTACGCAAGATGCGCGAGCAAGGCGTGCAAACTCCGCTCATGCTGATCCGTATCCCCATGCGCACGGAGCTTGCCGATGTGGTATCGCTCGCGGACGCGAGTCTGCAAAGCGACATGGATATGCTGCGCGCTACGGACGCGGAAGCGGCGCGGCAGGGCAAAACCCACGGCGTGCTGCTGATGATCGACCTCGGCGACCTGCGCGAGGGCTTTTGGAGCGCGGAGGAGCTGGTCGACGCGGCGGTGGAGGTCGAGACGAAGCTCAAACACCTGCATCTGCTCGGCGTCGGCGTGAATCTAAGCTGCTACGGCTCGATCCGCCCCGATAAGCGCAATATGCAGGGGCTCTCCAGCCTCGCCCTTGAGGTGGAGCAGGCGATCGGACGGCCCGTCGAGTTCGTCAGCGGCGGCGCGTCGACCTCGACGTACATGGTGCTCGACGGCACGATGCCGTACCGTGTCAACAACCTGCGCCTCGGAGAGATCCTGCTTGTCGGGCGCGCGAACTACGGCTGCGACCCCGATTTTACGCACCGCGACGCGTTCACGCTCCGCGCCGAGGTTATTGAGTGCCGCGATAAGCCCAGCTTTCCCGTGGGGCAGCTCACGGTGGACGCGTTTGGACGCGAAGGGCACTACGAGGACCGCGGCATTCGGCGCCGCGCGCTCATCGCCGTCGGCAAGGTGGACTACGGCGATCCCGCCGACCTGTTCCCGCGCATGTCCGGCGTCGAGGTGCTCGGCGCGTCCAGCGACCACACGATCCTCGACGTGGAGGCGGTCAAGGACCGGATCAAGGTAGGGGATATTTTAGAGTTTGACGTCAATTACGCCTCGCTTGTCAACCTCACAAACACGCCCGGCGTGTTCCTCGTCAGCAAGGAATAAGGACTTCCCGCTTCCGCATAGGTAAAGGGCAGGGAGTTGATACCATATGCTATCCGCGGCCATTTATCTGCTTTCCAACAGCCTGCTTCTGTCGCTGCATCTCGCGGGCAACGCGGGCTCGTTTCCGAAGCCGCTCAGCGCGGCGGAGGAACGGGAATACCTCGCGCGCTTTGCCGGCGGCGACATGGAAGCGCGCAACGTGCTTATTGAACACAATCTGCGTCTTGTCGCGCACATCGTAAAAAAGTATTACACGCAGGAGAGCGAGCAGGACGACCTGATCTCCATCGGCACGATCGGGCTTATCAAGGGGATTTCCAGCTTCAAGCCGGAGAAAAATACGAGACTTGCGACCTACGCCGCGAAGTGCATTGAAAATGCTATCCTCACCCCATCGAATTGTACAGCGAAAACCATTCCGAATATTGCAAAAATGTCGAAAATAGAGGGAAGTGGAAGCCGCTTTTCCGAGGGCAAGATTCGCTGTATATGACGGTAATGCATTTTCATAAACAAATTCAATATGCGCCGCTTTTCATCTGGACGCTCCGTCTGATCGCTCCGCGGAAGCTGTCGGAAGCACAAATCTTTCAAAAGCAGTATCAAAGGTATGAGGATATTAAGGCAATACCGCACAATCCCAAGTTTTATGCTCACACAAACACTCCGCCGAAGTATAGGACGGTTTCCGAGGAGTCCATCTTCATTTTGCAGCGGCAAGACTGCCTCGTGGCGCCCTGTGCAACGTAGATCATACAGCCTCTTTTCCCTTTGAAAAGCCCTTTTCTTGGGCCTTTGGGGTTTGTGCCTTTTTTGGATTACTGCTCACATTACAATGTTTTAACCATGTTTTCCTTTCTATTCGCACCGCCGTCAAGCGGTGCTTTTTTGTATCTGATCTCAATATCCAAACGCAAGCGCGCCACCATCTACTGCGAAGTCCTGACCGGTAATGTAGGATGCGCCCGGCCCGATTAGAAACCGCGCCATCGCGCCGAGATCGCGCGTGTCGCCATAGGTGTGGAACGGCATGCGGCCGAGAATCTTCTGTTCGCGCGCCGCGTCGACGACCTGCTGGGTCATCTCGCTGCGGAACCAGCCCGGCGCGATGGAGTTGACGCAGATATTGTCGTTCGCCCACTCCACCGACAGTCCTCGCGTCATGGCAAGCACCGCGCCCTTGCTGGCACAGTAGGGGACGACCTCGGAGAAACCGAGGTGCGCGCTCATGCTGGTGATATTGATGATGCGGCCGCGGCCTTCCGACTTCCGAAGATACGGATAGCAGAGCACGCTCATCTGGAACACATACTTCACGTTCACATTCATGATCTGGTCGAACTTCTCCGGCGGGAAGTCCTCGGCGCGGCATTTGAATGAGACACCCGCGTTGTTGACGAGGAAGTCCAGCGCGCCGCCGTTTTGGGTGACGATTTCAGCAAGAAGCGCTTTCATCGCTTCCGTATCGCCGATATCGCCCTTAACGTGGACGACGCCCGGTGCGCTCTCCCCATAACCG
>JAFTGG010000087.1 GCA_017458025.1 Oscillospiraceae bacterium
ACAAGCTGGTTTTCCCACTCATGACTGCCAGTTGCGACGGGGATATGGTTTTCGTCGATAAGCACTGCCTTGATGCGCGTGCTGCCCAATTCAATGCCGAGAACCGCCTTGCTGAGATCCATATTCTCCCCTCCTTATTTGCCAATCTTGCGCGCCAGGACCTTTAGGCGCGTCGCGTTGAACTCCAGCTGCTCACGGGAAAGCGTTCCGTCCCGCAGCGCCCGCAGAATATCCTTGTAGTCCACCTGTTCGCCCGGCATGCACAGGTCGCCGCCCGCCGCCGCGATTTTCGACGCGCGGGGTGGCGCGAATTTCTAGCCCTTGCTCAAGATACCGCGCGCTGTGACCCAGTCGGTCATCACGATGCCTTTGTAACCGAATTCGCAGCGCAGGATGTCCTCGATCAAACCGCGGTGTTCCGACGTATGCACGCCGTTGAGCAGGTTGTATGAGGTCATCAGCGCATGGGGCTGTGATTCGCGTACGCAGATGCCGAAGCCGCGCAGGTAGATGTCGCGCATCGCGCGCTCGCTCACCATCGAATTGTTGTTGCTGCGGTTAAGCTCCTGATTGTTCGCCGCGTAGTGCTTGACGGTGGCGGCGCAGCCGGGGTGCTTCTGCACGCCGCGGGTAATGGCGGCGGCGAATTTGCCGGAGATCAACGGATCCTCGGAGAAATACTCAAAGTTTCGCCCACAGCGGATGTCGCGGTGGATGTTGAGCGCGGGCGCCAGCCAAATATGCACGCCGAAGCATTCCATCTCCTCGCCCACAAGATCGCCGCACGCCTCAGCCAACGCAAGATTCCAGCTCTGCGCGATGGCGGTGCCGATGGGGATGGCGGTGGCGTACTGCTCATGCATGACTGCCCCTTTTTTCGGCTTTTTGTTCATAACGATGCTCATAAAGCGCCGCTGCACGGGCGTGAGAAATTCAAGCATGCTCTCAGGGATGCCCTCATCCGCCGCATGCACACCCTTGTCGTCCACAGTGAACTGCCGACTCAGACGCAGCCCCGCAGGGCCGTCCGCCATGACCAACGGCGGGAGGCCGCAGTCCGCGAGCTTGTCCGTCGTTTCCCCCGCCGCGCCTGCGACGGCCCTTCCTGCGTTACCGATCATGCTAAGCACCCCACCGCCAGAGAATGCGCCGATGTTGGCGTAGGCCAGAAGCTCGTCCGGCACGCCGCGCAGGATCGGGTCGACCTCGTATGCGCGGCCGTAGACCGCCTCCGCTGTGGGGATCGACGCGGCGGAGACCTCCAATACCTTGAGGCTCTTAAGAAGCTCCGCCCCGCGCTTCGTCTCCGGCTTCCAGTCCGTGAAATCGGGCACGCCGAGGCAATTTTTCACCCTGCGCGTCACGGCGTCCGCGTCCAGACGGACGATGCCGCAGACCTCCGTGTCAGCGCTGTTCGCGCCGAGGCGGAGTACATAGTCGCCTGCTTCGAGCAGGTACTGCGCATTCGCCGCATCATAGGACGCGAGGTCGGAGAGCGCGAAAGAGAGCGTCAGCGTCTCGCTCGCGCCCGCCGCCAGCTCGTCTGTCTTAGCAAAGGCTGCGAGCGCTTGATACGGCGCGTCGACGCGCTTGCCCGGAACGGAGACGTACAGCTGCGCCGTCTCCCTGCCGGGGCGCGCGCCGGTGTTTTTCACTGTGACGTCCACAAAGACCATCTCGCCATCCGTCCGCACGCCATTTGCCGCAAGCGAAAACGTCGTGTAACCGAGGCCGAAGCCAAACGGGAATTGTGCGCGCTTGCCTACGGAGTCGAAATATCGGTAGCCGACGTATACGCCCTCTCGGTAGCGCGTGTCTTCCCGATCGCCGAACTCCCCGTCGGTGCAGTAGTCCGCCCACGCCGACCACGTCGTCGTGAGGTGTCCGGAGGGGTATGCCTTACCCATAACCAGATCGGCGAGGACACTGCCGGTATCGATGCCGAGCTGCGAGAGCAGCAGGATGTTTTTCACCTCGCCCAGCGGCGAGAGGTCGATCGGTCCGCCGACGTTCAGCACGAGCAGGAAGCGTCTATACTGCGCGTTCAGCGCGAGGATATCCCGCTGCTCCGTCTCGCTGAGCAGGATGTCGCCTGGGATCGCCTCGCGGTCACTGCCCTCCCCCGAAATACGGGAAAGCACATAGACTGCCGTGTCTCCCTCGCCGGCGAGCGGCAGGTCGTAGTCCGGCTCCGGCATGACCGCGCCCATGCCGAAGTATGCCGCCGGCAGGTGCGCCGCCTTCGCCTTTGCGCGCAGTTCCGCGATGAAGCGCTTGCGCGCCTCGGCGCGTACCTCCTCATAACCGTTGAGCCACGACTTCGTGGTAATCGTGAAGCCGGCGGCTTCCAGCCCCTGCTCAGCCGTGACAAAGGTGCGCGTGTTTACCTCGCCTGAGCCGGTACCTCCCATCAGCGTGCGCCGCGCACCGCTGCCGTAGAGCGCCAGCTTGCCGGTCTCCGCAAGAGGAAAATCGCCGTTGGATCGCAGCAAAACGGTACATTCCGGTGCGAGCGTGCGGACGATGTTCCGATGCTCCTGCTCGTAAGCGTTCATATCGTTCCCTCCGTCATTTCAGCTTCCAAATGAGATCCTTGACCAGCAGTTCTTCTTCCAGCTGCTCCGGCGTGGTATCCTTCGCGATGTGGACGAACTCGATGTCCACCATCCGCGCCCAGTCGCGCATCATGTCCGCCGTCACGTCATAGCTGAGCACCGTATGGTGCGCGCCGCCCGCCGTGATCCAGCACTCGACGCCGGTGGTGAGGTCGGGTAGCGCCCGCCACATGACGCGCGCAACCGGCAGGTTCGGCATCGGGAGGATCGGCTTGACCGCCTCAATGTCCTGCACGATCAGGCGCAGCCGCCCGCCCATGTCGATGAGCGACACGACGATGGCGGGGCCCGCCTTGCCCTCGAACACGAGCCGCGCCGGGTCTTTCTCGTTCATGCCGATGCCGAGGTGGTGCGTTTCGATGCGCGGCTTGTCCGCCGCGAGGGAGGGGCAGACCTCCAGCATGTGCGCGCCGAGGGAGTATTCCTGACCTTCGACCAGATGGTAGGTGTAGTCCTCCATAAAGCCGGACGCGCCGTTGCCGCCCTCGCCCATCGCCTTTAAGATGGCGGTCATGGCGGACACCTTCCAGTCGCCCTCGCCGCCGTAGCCGTAGCCCTGCGCCATCAGGTGCTGGGAGGCGAGGCCGGGCAGCTGCTCCCTGCCGTAGAGGTCTTGGAACGTGTTGGAGAATGCCTTGCAGCCCTCGCGATCCATCATCTTCTTGATGGCGATCTCCTCTTTTGCCTGATATCGGATTGCCGCGAGGTTGTCGGTGGC
>JAFTGG010000088.1 GCA_017458025.1 Oscillospiraceae bacterium
CAGAGCGAGGAGCCGGCGGAGGAGAACGCGGACGAAGCGCTTGCCGCGCAGGAGGCCCCGTTGTTCGAGCGCGTCGAAGCCCCGGTCGTCAAGGTCGCGGAGGCGTCGCGGCCGATCCCGCTGGAGGCGGAGGACGGCGTCGAGCAGCTCGGGAACGAGCTCGGCGGCATCGTGGTCAACGATGTGAGCGCGAACCGCATCGAAGTCACGCTGACGCCGGAGAACCTTGGCAAGCTGACGGTGGAGGTCACCCGCGAAGCGGACGGTACGCTGAACGTCGTGCTGCACGCGACCAGCGAGCGGGCGGCGAACCTGCTGGAAAAGGGCATGGACGGCCTGCGTCAGGCGCTGGCGGTGAACAGCGGCCGCGAGGCGCAGATCGAGGTCCGCGGCAGCGAGGAGACGCAGGAGCAGTTTCTGAATCCCAACGGGCAGAACGAGCAGAACCGTCAGCAGCAACAGCAGCAGAGCAGACGCCGGGCCGAACAGCGCAATGCGCAGGATTTCCTGCAGCAGCTCCGGCTGGGCTTGGTCGACGTCGAAGACAGCGAGTAATCTGAGAAAGGAGGACATGGCAATGAGCGATTACATGGCAGATCTGGCAAGCGTATACGGCACGCAAAACACTTCGGTGACCGCGTCGCACAGCACGAGCAAGAGCGCGGGCGGCGACCTCGACATGGACGGCTTCCTCAAGCTGATGGTGGCGTCGTTCCAGAACCAGAGCATTGACGATACCACCGACACCAGCGAAATGCTCAATCAGATGGTGCAGATGTCCGTCATTCAGGCGATCAGCAATCTCTCGACCCTCGTCAGCGATTCCGCGAACCTCAGCTACGCGGCGTCCCTCGTGGGCAAGGAGGTCACCATCGGCGAGCGCGACGGCAGCGAGATCAAGGAAATTCTCGGTACGGTCACGGGCACCGGCACGCTGAACGGCAGGCAGGTCGTCTTCCTCAACGACGAGGAGACCCCTTACTTCCTCACCGACATCATGGCGGTCGGCAGGCTTCCGGAGATCAAGTCGGCGGGCGCGGAGCAGGAGAGCGCGGAGCGCGATCCCCACGTTCCGGACGAGGACGGGGCTTTGGGCTGAACCGCAGGAAGCGCACCCGAAGGAAAGGAGGCCTGAGCAAGGGTGATCGACAAGATCCAGGGGCTCGGACAATCGAAACAAAGCGTTTCCGCGCCGCAGAAGAAACCGGACGGCAAGGGCGGCTTCGGCGCGATGCTGCAAAAGCAGGTCGATTTCTCCAAGCATGCGCGCGAACGCGCGGAGGAGCGCGGGATCGAGCTGACGCCGAATCTGATGGAGCGGCTCTCCAACTCGGTGGAAAAGGCGCAGGAGAAAGGCGCGACGAATATCCTCGCGTTCGACGATTCCCGGGCGTTCATTATCAACATTCCCTACGGCAGGGTCATTACGACGATGTCGCAGGAGGAAATGAAGGAAAACATCTTCACAAATATAGACGGCGCCGTACTGCTATAAAGGACAGCAGGACCTTTTCAGGATGCTGTGGGAGGCAGCCCGATTGGCTCTCTCCCGACGGCGCGTCGGAAAAAGGAAGGAAAGAAATTATGACAGGTTCCATGTACGCGGCAGTTTCGGGCCTCAAGGCCCACATGAGCGCGCTGAACGTCATCGGCAACAACGTTGCGAACGTCAACACGCTCGGCTACAAGACCACGCGTTACACCTTTAACGAAGCTCTTTACACCACGCAGCGCAGCGGTTCGGACGGCTCGAACACGTCCGGCGGCCGCAACCCCGCGCAGGTCGGCTTCGGCGCCTCCATCGGCACGATCGACCTCGATATGAGCACCAAGAACTACACGCCCACCGGCCACAACCTCGACACGATGATCGACGGCGACGGCTTCTTCATCGTCGGCGACAAAATGGTCGGCAGCGGCGAGGCGCGCAAGATCGCGACGGACGGCTCGGAGGACGAGATCCTCAAGAGCATGAACCTGACCCGCCTCGGCAACTTCGAGATCGACGCCAAGGGCTATCTGGTCGACGGCAACGGCAGCGTCGTCTGGGGCTTTGTCAGGGCGGCCGTAGACCCGTCGGCTCAGTTCACCATTCCGGCCTCGACGGAGGGCGGCACCGCGGAGAAAAAGGCGCTGACGGCGCTGACGGCCGCGGACGTTGAAACGCTCAGAAGACAAGGCATCGAGCTGATGGACGTCACATACAGCAGCAGCGGTACGGTGGAGAGCGCGACGATGGTCGGCAGCGAGCTGGGCACGATCCGCCTGCCGGTGATCAAGACGACGGTCAAGGGAAGCGCGGCGACGGAAAACAATGTCACGACGTTTACCGAAACCACGCCGCGCGAGGCTTCCGCGGAACTCGTCTGGCCGACCAGCAGCCTGCAGGACGGCGCCGAGGTCGGTACGTCGGGCTACATTAAGGCGGACGGGACCGACACCACGACGGCAAGCGAGGTGACGGGGCAGGTCACCTATGAGCGCGTGCAGCCGGATACGCTCTCGATCAACGAGAAGACCGGCGCGCTGACGGTCACGACGACCGACGGCACCTATGTGGTCGGCTATCTCGCCATCGCGAAGGTGACGAACCCCAACGGCGTGACGCACGTCGACGGGCGTTACTACAAGGCGCTGGAGGGCGCCGGCGATATCCGCGCCACGTCGATCGGCGGCGTGGTCAGCGGCGTTGACAGCGCCGGCGATACGCAGGTCCTCACGGGCGGCCTCGAATCCTCGGGCACCGACCTCGCGACCGAAATCACGAACATGATTACCGTGCAGCGCGGCTATCAGGCGAACACGCGTATCATCACCGTGACGGACTCCATGCTCGAAGAGCTGGTCAACATGAAGCGTTAACGATCGGGCTGACCGGCGGCCCTGACGGGCCGCCGGATCGCCGGATCATCTGAGAAAGGACGAACAGGGGACATGATCGTACTGAGCAAAATCAAGAGCAAGGAAAAGTTCCTTGTCAACCACAATCAGATCCAGCACATCGAGTTCATTCCCGAAACGAAAGTCGTCATGATGAACCGCGACTACTATCTGGTCGAGGACACAGGCGATGAGATCATTCAGAAGATCGCGGAGTACACGGCGAAGATCGTCGATATCCACCGCGAGATCACGCTTGTCGACAAGCGGTAAGTTGCCGGCAAAATCGTTCCTACAGGGCGGATAGATAAATGAACATTACATATATCATCGGCGTCGTCATGTCGACGGTCTTTATCTTCCTCGGCATGTTGGGCTTCCCGCAGATCTCGGTCGACAAGCTGAAGAACTTCTGGGACGGCCCCAGCGTCATGATCGTCGTGGGCTGCACGTTCGCCATCGTGGCGGCGAGTATTCCGGCCTCGACGCTCAAGGCAATCCCGAAGCACTTCAAGATCGTCATGAACACGAAGCTGTTCAACCCGATGGCGATCATCGACCAGCTCACCGAGCTCGCCAACAAGGCGAGAAAGGACGGCCTGCTGTCCCTCGAAGCCAGCGCGGCGGAGACGACGGACCCGTTTATGAAGTCGGCGATCATGCTGCTCGTCGACGGCAGCGACGCGGACCGCGTGCGGACGGTGCTCGAAACGGACATCGAAAACATGACCGCGCGACACGACGCCGGCGCGGCATTGTATGAAAAGGCGTCGGCAGTCGCGCCGGCCTTCGGTATGGTCGGCACGCTCTGCGGCCTCGTCAACATGTGTAAGGGCCTGAATATGTCGGACGGCAGCTCCAGCCTCGGCGACGATATGGGCACCGCGCTCATCACGACGTTCTACGGCTGTATTCTGGCACACATGATCTTCGGCCCGCTGGCGAGCCATCTGCGCGCGCAGGACGAGAAGGAAGTCATCTGCAAGCAGATCGTCGTCGAAGGCATTACCGGTATTCAGGCCGGCGAGAACCCGAAGTTCCTGCGCGAGCGCCTGCTGACCTTCGTTTCGCAAAAGGAGCGCGAAGCCGGCGGCGACGGCAAGAAGGGCGAGTAAGTCATGGCGATCAAGAAAAAAAGCGGCGGCGGTGGCGGCGGCGCGAATTGGATGGACACCTACGGCGACATGGTGACGCTGCTGCTGTGCTTTTTCGTGCTGCTGTACTCGATGTCCACCATCAGCGAGGACAAGTGGAAAGCCATCGTCCAAAGCTTCAACCCCAACTCGATCGAAGCGCCGACGCTGATCGACGGCGGCAACGAGGGCCCGCTGGCGGACCCGACCGAAGGCGCCGGCATGGACATCGGCAACGAGCCCGAGATCACGCCGGAGGAAGTCGAAGCCGCGCTGGAAGCGCTGTTTGAGGCGCTGCAGAGCTACGCGGAGCAGAACGACGCGCAGGAGGTCATCGAGGTCACGAAGGGCGACGGCTATGTGTTCGTCTCCTTTGCCGACGCGGTGTTCTTCAACGGCGACAGCACGGTGCTCCGCACCGACGGCCAGGCGATCCTCGACGTGGTGATCGACGCGCTGAATCCCGCGGTCCCCTACGTCGACGAGCTGCGTGTCATGGGACACACGGCGCAGGCGGACCCCAGCCGCCCAAATTCGATTTCGGGCGACCGGAACATCTCGTCCGGCCGAGCGACGAACGTCGTCATCTACATTCTGGAGAACTGTCCGGACCTCGATCCGGCGCGCGTGAGCAGCGTGGGCTACGGGCAGTGGCGTCCGGTCGACACGAACCAGACTTCCGAGGGCCGCGCGCACAACCGGCGCGTGGAGCTGCTCATCACGGGCAAGGACCTTGAGAGCAAGATCGGCGACGCGCTGGAGCAGTATCAGAGCATCCGCTCGGGCGAGGCGTCGTTCCTGACGGAGGCTCCGGCGGACGCGGACGCGGGCGCGGAAGGCCCGGTCGGCGAGGGATAAGTTTTTTTGACAGTTTGCGGCAGGAGAGGTTGATTCATGGCTGAAGTATTATCACAAAGTCAAATCGACGCGCTGTTGGCCGCAGCGATGAGCGGGACGCAGGACCTGTCTCAGCAGAAGGAAGAAAAGAAATACCAAAAATACGACTTCCGAAGTCCCCGAAAATACACGAAAGAGCGATTGAAAATGCTCAACGGTGTTTTCGAGAATTACGCAAAGGTCCTCAACACGCGCATCAACGCACTTGCCCGCGCCACCTGCGAGGTGGAGGTGGACACCGTGGACGAACAGCGCTATTATGAGTTTTCCAACGCCCTGATCGACGGCGAGGTCGTGACGCTGGCGTATCTGAATATCAACGATGACATCGAGGACACGCCGGTCATCATCGTGGCGACGCCGAGCATCATGGTTAGCCTGATCGACCGTTTGATGGGCGGCGCGGGCGACGTGGAGGACGACCTCCCGTCGGACTACACCTACACCGACCTCGACCTGAGCCTGTACCAGAACCTGATGACGGATTTTATCGGCATCATGGGCGGTAGCTGGGAGAACTACCTCCAATTGGATTTTGACTTCGGGCGCATTGAGGCGAACCCGACGCTGGTGCAGTTGATCGGCTTTGAAGAAACGGTCATCATGGTCAGCCTTGACATCAAGTTCTCCAACAGCTCCGGCCGATTGGACATCTGCCTGCCGGACGCGGTGCTCAGCAAGATCTTCACCGAGATCAACAAAGGCAACGCGACGCTGCGCAAGGAGCGCGAGGACCACTCGGAGGAGATCTACTCGCACATTCAGACGAGCGAGCTGGAGATCACGGCGGAGCTTGGCCGCACCACGCTGCAGCTACAAGACGTTTACAATCTCAATGTCGGCGACGTGATCGACATGAATATGAAGAAAGATTCCACAGTGAGCCTGCGGATCGGCGGACGGGAATGGTTCGCCGGATACATGGGCACGCATGAGAAGCACATAGCCGTCAAGATCCGGGACGTCCGGGGCGAGCCGCGAAACGCGTTCGCGGCCGTGCTGGAGGAGGAGTCCGAACCGGCGGACGTGCCGGAAGGAATGCTTGAACCGGACTTTGGTCCGGAACCGGAGCTTGATGAGGGAGGGAGTACGCAGGAAGATGGCCAATGAAATCTTTACCCCGATGGAGATCGACGCCATCGGAGAGATTATGAACATCAGTCTGGGTTCGTCGGCAACAGCGGTATCCAACCTGCTGGACCACCGTGTCGACATCACCACCCCGACGGTTCGCATCGTCAACGCGGAGGACTTCACGCTTGGCGAGCTGAATCCCGCGATCGGCGTGGAGATCCGCTATGTGGCGGGCCTGGACGGCAGCAACATCATGCTGCTCAAGATGAGCGACGTCAAGCTCATCGTCGATCTCTTGATGGGCATGGAGACGCCCGACGAGGAATTTGAGCTCAACGACCTGACGCTCAGCGCGGTCTGCGAGGTCATGAACCAGATGATGGGCTCCTCGTCCACGGCGCTGAGCGATTTCCTCGGGCGCGTCGTCAACATTTCGACGCCCGTGACCTTCGACGGCAGCAATATCGACCAGATGCGCGAGGAGCATCTGCCGGTGAAGGAGGGCCCCATAGTGGTCGTCTCCTTTGCGCTGAGCATTGAGGGGTCCATGAGCAGCGAGTTCATGAACGTCATGTCCGTGGAGCTGGCGAAGGAGCTGGTTTCCGGCTTCGGCCTCGG
>JAFTGG010000089.1 GCA_017458025.1 Oscillospiraceae bacterium
CACGGCGGCCCTTGGCCGCGCTGCGCCGCGCGTCGCTCTCGCCCTCGGCGCGTTTCGCGATCTCCGCCGCGGCCTCCGCGGCGCGCGCTTCCGCAGCCTTGAGCAGTTCCTTGCCGTTGTCGGCGGCTTCATGCCGCGCCTTTTGCAGCTGCGCGGCGCCCTCGCGCTCGGCGTCGCTGAGCGCCTGCTTGACGCGCGCCTCCGCTTCCGCCTTGTCCGTGCGGCCCTTTTCCTCAACCGCCGCGACCTGTTGAATGGCTTCCATTGTCATGCTATCACCACGCTTTCGCTGTTCCAGAGTTTTCCGTTTTATACTAGCTTTATATTATAGGGTATTCTTCGCCATTTTTCAACTGTGTTTTTTCTTTTTGCGCTAACGCGAGCAATAGCCAGACATACGGCGCCGTAATACATGTCGACACCGAGAACGCCGCCATCGCCGCATAGCACAGCAGTCCCGCGCCGCAAAGCGCAAAGCGCGGCTCCTCGGCGCGGCGGAAGCAGCGGACGAGCGCAATACCCAGCAGCGCGAGATACGCCGCGAGCGCCAGCGCGCCCTGATTGACGAGGATATTGAGGTATTCGTTGTGCGCCGCCGTGATGTCCACCGGCGTCGCGCCGCCGCCGCGATACCACGAAAACGGCTCCAGGCCGCGCAGCCACAGCGTGTCCGGCCCGCCGCCGAGCAGCGGACGCTCGCGCGCAAGGTACAGGCAGTCGCGCCAGATGGCGAGCCGCCCCGAGCCGAACGCGCCGTCGAACTCGCCGCGCAGCAGGCGCGACGCTTCCGTCAGCGTTTGGTTTGCGCCGCGATACAGCCGTACAAATACCAACGCGGCGGCGCTCAAAAACGCCGAGAGCAGAAGCATCGTTTTCCGCCGTTTCGGGAAGCATAATGCGAGCCCCCAGACCGCCGCGAACGCCAATCCCGCCCACGCGCCCGATACGCCGAGGCGAAACAGGACGAACAGCGTCAGCGCGAGCGCCGGCGCAAGCGCCCACAGCCGCAGCCTCGCGAGCGCGAGCGCGAACACGCATGCCGCGAGCGCGAGCAAAAATGCCGTAAAATCTATATTGCCGGACGTGCCGGCGTAAAACCCCGCGTAGACGCGGTCGCCGTCAAAGTAGTCCAGCCCCGCGGGATAGAGCCCCAGCGGATTCCGTCCCGTCAGCTGTACGACGGCAAGGAGATCGCAGAGCGCCACGGACAGCGCCGCGAGATACAGCAGCCGCCGGCCGGCGCGGAGATATCGCGCGAGGAAGCAAAACATCGCGACGTAGAGCGCGAGCGTCAGCAGGCCCTCGCGCCGCGTGCCGCCGAGCAGCGTCGCCGCGCCGTAGGGCGAGCACAGCGCCGAGAGCGCGGAAAACGCCAGATAGGCGGCGGCACACCACATGCTTGCCGTCATACGCGGCTTCTCGATCGGCGCGACGGCGCACAGCGCGGCGAGATAGCCCAGCGTCAGCGCGAGGAAGCAGGCGTACTTCCCCTCCATCATGCGCTCGTATCCGCCGTAGGGCAAAAACAAGAGGAGCACGGTCACGAGCGCGCAGGCATAGAGATACGTCGCGCGTTCCGCGCGCGCGGGCGAGCGCCGGATGCGCCGCATGATAACCGCCTCCTTTCACGTCTCGGCCAAATTATAGCCGACACGGAAACTTTTTGCAAATTTTACCGTCTAATGAAATAAGCCACTTGACATAATGCCCCAATATCTTGTAGAATAAGCTCGAAAATAAACGCAAGGAGGACAATTTCATGGAAGGTCGTCGCGTCAGCCGTCAGAACCAGAAATACAACCCGTTGTTTATCCTTTTCCTGTGTCTCGTCGCAGCGGTCATCGTCCTGTTGATCGTTTCCATCGTGCTCGGCGCGCGTCTCGGGAAGGCGAATAAGGGCCTCAAGGCCGCCGAAGCGGAGATCGCAAAGCTCGAACAGAATGTTTCGCAGCTGGAGGACGATCTCGCGGCGGCGCGCAGCCGCGCGTCCGGCGCTTCGTCGTCCGCCCCGTCCGGTCCCAGCAGCACGCAGCCCGCGCTCCCGGGCAGCGAGACGGCGAGCTCCTCCTGGCTCGACCTTTCCGGACACGACGAGGTGAAGGTCAAGCCCACGCAGCTGCTCGACGCCTACGCCACCTATTACACGACCGCGGGCGTCAACCTCCGCAGCGGTCCCGCCACGAGCTACGACCGCATCACCACCGTGGACTACGGCACCAGGGTCGACGTCGCGGCGCGCGATGGCAATTGGGCGTTCGCCAAGGTCGGCAGCCGTTTTGGCTGGATCAGCTCCGACTACCTCTCCACATCGCAGCCCTCGCCCCAGACTACGTCGTCCAGCACCTCCGCCTCCTCGAATCGCTCGGAGGCGACCTCCGGCAGCTTGAGACGATAAAATTACAAAAAAGGCGGCCGCTCGGCCGTCTTTTTTTATCCGCAAATATGGCAGGTGTTGTTTGGGTCGGAGGCGATCGTCTCGCCGAGGTACGCCTTTGCCGCAGCGTCCGCGCTGCCGGTATAGCCCTGCGCGACCAACAGCCCCGCCAGCGCCAGCGCGCGCTTCGCCTCCGGCGTCAACGGCCCGCAGACCAGCGTGTCCACGCCGTGCCGCTCAACGACCGCGAGCGCCGCGTCCGCGCCGCCCTCCACGGGTACGGAAAACTGCCGGAGAATGCGGCCGTGGTCGTCCTCGTAAAACTTGACGGCCTCGCAGCCCGCCAGGCCGGCGCTGACGTCGTCTCCGACGACGGGGATCGCAATGCGCATGACGTTTCCTCCTCGCTTGCTTTTCGCATAGTATAACATGCCGATTTTTTGTTTGCAATGGGCAAGCCGCGCACATATTAAGGACGCGTTAATTATTACAGTTTGCCATTGCTTTTTCGGAGGAAACCGATTACAATACAGGCTTTAGAGCCATCGGTTCGTCATTTTTCCCAAGAAAGAAGTCCTTTTTATGTACGCATTGCTTAATATCGCGTTTGCTCTGTTCGCAGGGCTGATGATGACGCGTCTTTTCAGCCGCTGGCGCTTGCCCGACGTCACGGCGTTCCTTGTCGCGGGCGTCCTGATCGGGCCGTTCGTGCTCGGCAGGCTCGGTATCCCCGGCGTCGGCTTCGCGACCTACGACGACGTCGCCGCGCTCACCGTGGTCTCCAACGTCGCGATGGGCTTCATCGCGTTCTCCATCGGCGATGAGTTCCGGCTCGAACAACTGCGCAAGACCGGACGCCAGGCGCTGGTCATCGGCGTGATTCAGGCGCTGGTCGCCGCCGCGCTGGTCGATTGCGCGCTGCTGCTGTTCCACGCGGCGCGTCCCGATCTGCTCTCCGCGCCCGCCGCCATCACGCTCGGTGCCATCGCGACCGCCACCGCTCCGGCGGCGACGCTGATGGTCGTGCGCCAATACAAGGCCAAGGGCGAGCTGACAAGCCTGCTGCTGCCCATCGTCGCGCTCGACGACGCGGTAGGCCTGATCGTATTCGCCGTGTCGTTCGGCATCGCGCGGGCGCTGATCTCCGGCGCGGTCAACCTGATCTCGATCCTCGTCGAGCCGCTGCTTGAGATCGTCTGCTCGCTGCTGCTCGGCGCGCTTGCCGGCTTCGTGCTCACGGATCTGGAGCGCATGTTCCACTCGAACTCCAACCGCACGTCCATGACCATCGCGTTCGTGTTCCTGACGGTCGGGCTCTCGATGCTCGACTTCCCGATCGGCGCGGTCACCGTCAGCTTCTCGCCGCTGCTCGTATGCATGATGCTCGGCACCGTGTTCTGCAACCTGAGCCCGCTGTCCGCCGACCTGATGGGCCGCGCCGACCGCTGGTCGCAGCCGCTGTTGGCGGTGTTCTTCGTCATCAGCGGCGCGGAGCTGGAGCTGGAGGTCTTTTCCCAGCCGCTGCTCGTGCTCATCGGCGTCGTCTATATCCTCTCGCGCTCGCTTGGCAAGTACTTCGGCGCGTACTTTTCCGCCAAGGCGGTCAAATGCCCGCCGAATGTAGTCAAATATCTCGGCGTCACGCTGCTGCCGCAGGCAGGCGTCGCGCTGGGCATGTGCGTCACGGCGCAGCAGCTTGGCGGCGCGGACGGTCCGCTCGTGCGCAACATCGTCCTTTTCGCCGTGCTCATCTACGAGCTGGTCGGCCCGCTGATGACCAAAAAAGCGCTCGAAGCGGCCGGCGACATTCAGGAGAAATCGCCCGAGATGCTCTCCCGCCGCGCCCGCGCACTGGAGGCCGCTCCACGCAAAGAGCTTGCGGAGCGGCATGAGGCGAAGCGCCGCAAATACGTCAAAAAATGAGAAGACCGCCCAACGGGCGGTCTTCTTTTGCCTTACGAAAGAAGGACCGAATCCGTCTCCTCCTGCACGCCCGCGAGGGCGGCAAAACGGTCGAGCAGATCCTTTTTGGTGAGATGCCTCTTCTCCTCGCCCGCGATGTCCAGAATGATCTTGCCCTGGTTCATCATAATGAGGCGGCTGCCGTGCTTGATGGCGTCGGTCATGTTGTGCGTGATCATCAGCGCCGTGAGGTTGTTCTCCGTCACGATCCGGTCGCTGAGCTCCAGCACCTTCGCCGCGGTGGCGGGATCGAGCGCCGCCGTGTGCTCGTCGAGCAGCAGCAGCTTCGGCTTCTGCAGCGCCGCCATCAACAGCGTGATCGCCTGGCGCTGTCCGCCGGAGAGCAGGCCGACCTTGGTCGTCATACGGTCCTCAAGGCCGAGGCCGAGCGCCGCGAGCTTCTCACGGTACTGCTCGCGCTCCGCCTTGGAGATGCCCCATTTCAGCCCGCGCGGCTTGCCGCGGCGCAGCGCCAGAGCGAGGTTTTCCTCCAGCCACATGTCCGGCGCAGTGCCGAGCATCGGGTCCTGGAACACGCGGCCGATGTACGGCGCGCGCTTGAAATCCGGCAACGCCGTGACGTCAACGCCGTCGATGGCGATGCGCCCCTCGTCCACCGGCCAGGTGCCGGCAATTGCGTTGAGCATCGTCGACTTGCCCGCGCCGTTGCCGCCGATGACGGTGACGAACTCGCCGGGCATGAGGTGCAGGCTCAGCCGGTCGAGCGCCTTCTTCTCGTTGATGGTGCCGGGGTTGAACGTCTTGGAGATATGTTCGACGCGCAGCATCAGCCCTCGCCTCCTTCCCTTTTCGCGAGCGCGCCCGCGTGGCGGAACGAATTCTTGCGCTTTTGCTGCAAGTACGGCACGGCGAGGAAGATCGCGACCACGATGGCGGTCAGCAGCTTCATGTCGTTCGCCGGGAACTTGAGCCAGAGCACGAAAACGTATACGAGATAGTAGATGATGCCGCCGATGACCGTGAACAGCAGCCGCAGGTAGTAGTTCATACGCTTGCCGACGATCAGCTCGCCGAGAACCTCGCCGATGATGACGGCGGCGAGGCCGATGACGATCGCGCCGCGGCCCATGTTCACGTCCGCGAAGCCCTGATACTGCGCGAGCATACCGCCCGAGAGCGCGACGAGCCCGTTTGAGAGCGCGAGTCCGACGATCTTCATGCGGTCGGTGTTGATGCCCTGCGCGCGGCTCATCGCGGCGTTGTTGCCGGTGGCGCGGAACGCGCAGCCGGTCTCCGTGCCGAGGTAGCAGTAGAGCAGCGCGGGCAAAAGCACGCAGAACGCCGCCATAATGCCGATGGTGCGCCAGAGCAGCAGCGCGTTGGACGTAATGCGCAGCGTCGTCTGGTTGACGTTGATCGCCTGATTCGCCTTGCCCATGATGTTCAGGTTGATGGAGTAAAGCGAGATCTGCGTCAGGATACCGGCGAGAATGGCGGGGATACCGAGCTTGGTGTGCAAAATACCCGTTACGAAGCCCGCGACAAGGCCGGACGCGAGCGCCACGAGCAGCGACAGCTCAGGGTTCCAGCCGTTCAGGATCAGCATGATGCTGACCGCGCCGCCGGTGGCGAACGAGCCGTCGACGCTCAGGTCGGCGAAGTCGAGGATGCGGAACGTCCAATAGACGCCCAGCGCCATGACGCCCCAGATCAGCCCCTGCGCGATGCCGCCGGGGCACGCGCGCAGCAGCGCCGCGGGATTGAGGGATGCGAAATATGCGAGCATATGTGATTTCCTCCAACTCAAAAAAGGGGCAAAGCCCCTTTTTTGAAGAAATTACTGGATCGCGGTGAAACCGTCGGGGATGGTGAAGCCGATCGCCGCGGCGTAATCCGCGTTGTACTCCTTCACGGGGTCGCTGGCGTAGGCGATGGGCGTGGTCGAGACGTCCTGCCCGTCGCGCAGGATGGCGACCGCCTGCTGGCCGCAGACATAGCCGATGTTGTAGTAGCTGATGGACACGGTGGCGAGACCGCCGTTGGCGCACATGTTCTCCTCGCCGCAGACGATGGGGACGCCGGCGGGCGCGCAGACGTTCTGCACGATGGTCATGTTGGACGCCGCGGTGTTGTCGGTCGGGATATACAGCGCGTCGCAGTCGGCGACGGCGGCGGTCACGACGGACTGGAGGTCGTTGGAATCGGCGAAGGTGAACACCTCGTAATCGACGCCGGCGGGCAGGGATGCGATGAAGTCGTCGCTCTGCACGACGGAGTTCGCCTCAGCCGAGCAGTAAAGGATGGAGACCTTCTTCACGTCGGGCACGAGCTCAAGCAGCAGATCGGCGTAGAGCTGGCCGGGAACGCCGTCGGACGAACCGGCGACGTTGATGCCGGTGCCGTTCGCAGGGTCAAAATCCATCGCCAGCGCGGTGGCGTAGTCGGTGACGGAAGTGCCAAGAATGGGGATGGTGTTTGTGGCGGCGACGGCAGCCTGCAGCGCGGGCGTCGCGTTCGCCATAATCAGGTCGTAGTTGTTCGACACAAAGCCCGTCACGATAGTTGAACAGGTGGCCGGATCGCCCTGCGCGTTCTGCTCGTCAAAGGTGACGTCATCGACGAGCGCCTCGGTCAGGGAGTCGCGGAAGCCCTGCGTCGCCGCGTCGAG
>JAFTGG010000090.1 GCA_017458025.1 Oscillospiraceae bacterium
ACCGGATTGTTCGTCACCTTTTCCATCGCGTTTTTGAGCGCGCCGGAAGAGCTTTCCTTGAGGCCGTTGCCCATCAATCGCATACCGTATAGGAACAGCGCGAGGCCGCCGAACAGCGAGATCACGTTGAAGATCGTCATAGGGCACAATTCCTTTTTTGACATTATTATGTTATACGGAACTCATATAAAAAGAGTCCATTAACGGTATCTTTTCATAGCGCCGAAGGCGCGTATGCGTTCGTATGAGACGTCAGTTGCGTCAGCAGCTGCATGCCGCCGACGGCGGCATTTATCCGATAAAAGCGTCGGCTTTTTATCAGATCATAATATTAGAAAGAAGCCGCAACCTCCACCAAATACCAGCATAGCACAAATCCGGCGGATTGCAAGCGTTTTTCGCGGTAATCGTCCTCTTGCATTTTCTCCCGCGTGTGATAGAATGTCGGCACAGATACATTTGCACAGAATACGGAGGCTTCCCTATGTTTCAGAACGACCGTCCCATCGGCGTGCTCGACTCCGGCGTCGGCGGGCTGACCGTCGTGCGCCAGCTGCAGCGCCTGCTGCCCGGCGAGGACATCGTCTACTTCGGCGACAGCGCCAACGTGCCCTACGGCAATCGCAGCGAAGACGAGATCTTCCTACTGACAATGAAAATGCTGCGCTTCCTTGAGCAGAAGCAGGTTAAATGCGTCGCTGTCGCGTGCAACACGATCTCGACCCTCGTCGAGCGCCTGCGTCCCGAATGCCCGTTTCCGCTCATCAGCATCGTGGAGGCGGGCGCAGACTTCGTCGCGCGGGAAAAGCTCCGGCGCGTCGGCCTGATTGCCACGGAGTTCACCGTCAAGACGGGCGCCTATGACGCGCGTATCCACGCGCAGCTGCCCGACTGCGAGATCGTCGCCAAAGGCTCGCCGAATCTTGCCGCGCTCATCGACAAGGGCGACTTCAACCAATCCGCCATCAATGAGGAGATCACCGAGAACGTGGACGTCATTCTCGCCAAGGCGCCGGTCGAGGACCTGATCCTCGGCTGTACGCACTTCCCCATCGTGGCGGAGAACTTTCGCGCCTGCTTCCCGCGGCTGCGGCTCATCGACCCTGCCGAGCAGCAGGCGGACGCGGTCAAGAACCTGCTCGTCTATCGCAAGCTGAGCAACCCGCAGACCCGCGGCGCGCTCACCATTCACACCTCCGGCGATCCCGCCGTCTATGAGGCGGTCGCCAAGAGGCTGGAGCTCTTCGGGCCGGAGTCGTGCGAAGTGGCCTCGCTTTAACGCGGTGCGCGGCATCTTTTTCTTTCGGGCGCATAGGATAGAGCGATACCGACCGAAAGGAGTCTTCTGCTTGCGTCCACCTCCCCCACCCGCCCCCGACAGGCCGTCGCCGCCGCTGAAAGCGCAGATCGACCGCGACTTCGGTTCGATGGACGGCTTCCGCCACGCCCTCGACGCCATGCTCTCCGACAGGCGGCACGGCGGATACGTCAACCTCGTCTGCACGCCCGACGGGCGGCTGCGGCTCGTGCGCACCCCGCCGAACGGCAAGCCGCGCGGCGAAGTGCTGTTCCGCTTCCCGCTGCACGGCGCGCCGTCCCCGCCAAAGCCCGATTGGCGCGACGTGTCCGACCGGTACGAAAAGCACATGCGCCGCCGCCCGCCGTACCCCGCGCCATAGCGTGAAAAAAGCAGCCTTACGGCTGCTTTTCTTCTGCTTCGGGTCCCTCCCACGGCCGCATCGTCGCGACAAGCCTGTGAATCGGCGTGCCGAGCTCGTAGAACTTCGCCTCATAATCAGTCATCACGCCCACGGGACCGCCGGCGTGCAGGTCGTCCGTCACCTCGCTGAGCGCGAAGCCGAACTGCGGGATCTCCTCCACCGAGAAGGCGAACAGCTTCTCGTTGTCGCTCTTAAACCAGATCTGTCCCTCCGGAGCGAGCACCTTGCGGTAGAGCCGCAGAAAATTCCCGTGCGTCAGGCGGCGCTTCGCCTGATTGCTCTTGGGCCACGGGTCGCAGAAGTTGATGTAGATGCGGCTCACCTCGCCGCTCGCAAAGAACTCCGGCAGTTGGTTCACGTCCGCGTCGACAAAGAACACGTTTTGAAGCTTCTCCCGCGCCGCGCGCTCCATAGCGACCACCATCGCGTCCGGCACCTTTTCCACGGCGATGAACAGCACGTCGGGCTCCGCCTTGGCGGTCTCGGCGGTAAAGCGGCCCTTGCCGCAGCCGAGCTCCACGCGCAGCTCCCGCGCCTCCGGCATCAGCTCGCGCCAACGGCCCTTGCGGTCGTAGGGGTCTTTGATCTGGTACGCCTCGCAGCGCTCCATACGGGGAATCAGGTTTTTTTTCTTTCTCATTCGCATGGGGCTATCATAGCTGAAAAACCGTCGGGACGCAAGCGGAATTTTGCCTGTTAAAAAAATAACAAAATATCCCGCTATTCCTCTTGCAAAAAGCGCTTGCCTCCTTTATAATGAGATGTAAATATTGGTAGGAGGAATCAGAAATGTCCTTTGTTTCAATACTCGACTCCGATAACGGCAAGTTTTCCTATTTGATTATCGAGCGTCCCGAGGCTCTGAACGCTCTTAACGCCAATGTTCTCCGGGATTTAGATATGACCCTGGAGCATTTGCGGAGAGATGTCGAGCAGGACAGGATCCGCTGCATCATCGTGCGCGGCGCGGGCGAAAAGTCGTTCGTCGCGGGCGCGGACATCGCGCAGATGAAGGATCTTGACCCCGCCGGCGCGGAGGCCTTCGGCAAGCAGGGCAACGACGTGTTCCTGAAGCTCGAAAGCTTCCCGGTTCCCGTCATCGCGGCGGTCGGCGGCTACGCCCTCGGCGGCGGCTGCGAGCTCGCTATGGCGTGCGACTTCCGCATCTGCTCCGATACCGCCCTCTTCGGGCAGCCTGAGGTCGGCCTCGGCATTACGCCGGGCTTCGGCGGCACGCAGCGCCTTGCGCGCCTCGTCGGCCCCGGCATGGCGAAGCAGTTGATCTACACCGCCCGCAACATCAAGGCGGACGAAGCGCTCCGCATCGGCCTCGTCAACGCCGTCTATCCGGCGGACGAGCTGTACGCCGCGGCGGAGAAGCTCGCGAGCGCCATCGCGGCGAACGCGCCCATCGCGGTGCGCGCCTGCAAGAAAGCCATCAACGAGGGCGCGGCGCTTCCCATCGACAAGGCGGTCGAGTGCGAGGAAAAGGCGTTCGCGAGCTGCTTCCGGACCGCCGACCAGCAGGAGGGCATGGGCGCGTTTCTGGAGAAGCGCAAGCACGAACCGTTTGCCAACCATTGAGAAATCCCAGAATTTCAAATAAAACTTAGGAGGAACACCAACATGAAAGTAGCAATTTTCGGCGCCGGCACTATGGGCAGCGGCATCGCGCAGGTCTTCGCGGCAAAGGGCCACACCGCCCTGATGTACGCGTCCAGCGTTGCGTCCGCGCAGCGTCATAAGGACAAGCTCGCCGCGTCGCTGCAGAAGCGCGTGGAGAAGGGCAAGCTGACCGAAGAGGCAAAGAATGCCATTCTCGACAACATTCTCGTCGAGGAGAAGGGCGCGGCCGCCGACGCCGACCTCGTCATTGAGTGCGTCAAGGAGGATATGGCAACCAAGCGCGAGCTGCTCACCGAGCTCGACGCCATGTGCAAGGACTCCACCGTCTTCGCGACCAACACCTCCTCCCTCTCCGTCACCGAGATGGGCCTTGGCCTCAAGCA
>JAFTGG010000091.1 GCA_017458025.1 Oscillospiraceae bacterium
AAGTTCAAAAACGAGGTGGAAATCATGTTCAATTCCGAAAGCATCATCTTTGTCATCTATCTTCTCTTCATGCTCGGCGTCGGCATCTACTTCTTTGTCAAGACGCGCAACGGCGGCGAGAAGACGTACTTCCTCGGCGGCCGCCAGATGGGGCCGTGGGTGTCGGCGCTCTCCGCCGGCGCGTCCGATATGAGCGCGTGGGTGCTCATGGGCCTGCCGACCTCGATCTACGCGCTCGGCGTCGGGCAACTGTGGATCCCCATTGGCCTGTTCATCGGCTACACGCTCAGCTGGATCATTGAGGCGCCGCGGCTGCGCAGCTTCTCCATCGTGGCAAACGACTCCATCACGATCCCGCAGTACCTGACAAACCGCTTCCTCTCCAAGTCCAGAGCGTTGCAGATCATCTGCGCGGTCATCTTCCTCGTGGCGTACACGATCTACGCCGCCAGCTCCATCAAGGCGTGCGGCACGCTGTTCCATACGGTCATCGGCATCCATGAGACGACGGCGATGTACCTCGCGGCGGTCGTCATCATCGGCTACACGTTCCTCGGCGGCTTCTCCGCCGTGTGTTGGACGGACTTCTTTCAGGGCATGCTGATGCTCGGCGCGCTGCTGATCGCGCCGATCTTCGCCGCTGCGACGCTCTCCGGCGCGTCGGCAAGCGAGATGCCCGCCGGCTATTGGAGCATCGGAACGTGGCAGGAGATCGTCTCCGGCCTCGGCTGGGGCATCGGATACTTCGGTATGCCGCACATCATCATTCGCTTTATGTCGCTGGAATCCCAGAGGTCGCTCAAGAAGTCCGCGAAGATCGGCATCGCGTGGACGCTGCTGATCCTCGTGTTCGCGACGCTTGTCGGCGTCATCGGCCGGCTGATGCTCGGCTATGACGACGCCATCAACGGCAGCTCGCTCGTGTTCATTACGATGGTGCGCAACCTGTTCCCCGGCGTCATCTCCGGTATCCTGCTCTCGGCGGTGCTCGCCGCCTCGATGAGCACGGCGGACAGCCAACTGCTCGCCGCCGCCTCCGCGTTTGCGAGCGACGTCTACAAGCCCGTCATTCGCAAGCAGAAGGCGAGCGACAAGGAGATGCTCTGGGCGGGCCGCATTGTGGTGCTTGCCATCGCGGTCGTGGCGCTGCTCATCGCCGCCGACCCCGACGCCGGCTCGATCATGAGCCTCGTGTCCAACGCGTGGGGCGTGTTCGGCGCGGCGTTCGGCCCCGCCATCATGCTGAGCCTGTTCTGGAAGCGCTTTACGTTTGAGGGCGCGGTCGCGGGCATCGTCTTCGGCGCGGCGGTCGATATTCTCTGGCTCACGTTCCTCGCGTCCACGGGCGTTTATGAGATCATTCCCGGCGCGGTCTGCGGCCTGCTTGCCGCGATCGTCGCCTCCAAGCTCTCCAAAGCGCCCTCCGCCGAGGTCGAGGCGCTGTTCGACAAAGCGGTCAAGGCCGTTGAAGAGTGATTTTGTTTGATTGCATGCGAAAAGCGGGCCGTTAGGCCCGCTTTTCGACTTTGCAGCTATTCCATTGTATTCACGACGCCCGTGAACAGCGGCAGGCCGTCCGCGCCGGTGATGAGAAAGCCGAACGGACGGTTGAGGTTCATCTCAATGACCGGCATATCCTCCGGCATCATGGCGGTGGGCGTTACCATGATCGACGTAAACGCCGCCGCCTCGCAGCCATCCTCGTCCACCTTGACCCGCGCGGCGTGCTTGACGGCGGAGACGACCGCTTCGAGGTCGGTCAGCGGCGAGAAGTCGGCGGCATCGGGGTCAAACACGTCGGTCACGCCGAGCGCTTGGAGCGTGGGTATGAGGTCGAGGTCGGAGCTGACGTCGAACTTCGGCACGCTCCAATGGATATCGGCGTAGCCCTGCTCGAAGCCGGGATCGGGGGTCTCAAGCCCGCCGGTGTCCACAAAGCGCGGGAGCTCGGCGAAGATCGTGTCCGTCAGCGTTGTGCCCTCGTCGGGCAGCAGGAACCACATGGACGTGCCATCGCGGAAGGGGAGCGACGCAGCGGTGAAGCCGTAGTCCGGCGCTACGCGGCGGTAGTATTCGCGGCGCTCGTCCTGCTTGTGCATGAAGTCGACGCGCTGCTCGCCGCCGTTCGCGTTTGTGAAAGCGTCCTCGTAGGTATCGGACGGCGCGAACTGGTCGCTCCATGTGCCCTTAAAGTAGAGTGTCGAAATCAGCATCAGCAGCGTCTCGGGCTTGGTTTGGAGCGCGGCAGCCGCGTCGGAAAGCAGACCGTTGGTGTTCTCGTCGATCCACTGCGCGATGGCGGCGTCGGTCGCCTTGTCGCCCATCGGGGCGCGGAAGGTCGAGGCGTAGTAGCTGTCCGCCAGCGTATCGACGGCGTCCATGTGGAAGTCGAGCTGCTCGCTCAGCCAGATCGAGTTCGCGAGGATCGTTTTGCCCGTGTTTCCGTCCTTGT
Source organism: Oscillospiraceae bacterium (assembly GCA_017458025.1). GTDB lineage: Bacteria > Bacillota > Clostridia > Oscillospirales > Oscillospiraceae > Hominicoprocola. The sequence goes on from JAFTGG010000091.1 coordinate 2,453, forward strand.
AGAGATTGCGCCAAAGCGCGTTTGCGCCGCCGCGAGCCTGCTCGACGCTGTCGAGCCCCAGCAGGTCCAGCAGCTGCGCGCGGCTGTCGCCGTCCGTGGTCTCGGCGAGCATACACAGCGCGAGGTAGAGGTTCGCGGGCGAGTAGACGACGTTCTTATCGCCTGCATTCTCGAACATCTGCCGCGCGGTGCACAGCGTGTATACCGTGAGCGGCGGCGTCAGCGCCGCGTCGACGCCGTTTCCGCGCAGCTTTTCCACAGCGAACTGGTACGCGTGATATTGCGCGTTGTGGTCGTCTATGAGCGCCTGATACGCCGCCCAATACGCCTCCTCGCCGAGCCGATCGTAGTCGAGCTTGTCGAGCTCCGCCCACAGCGCGTTCTCGTCCGGCTCGGGCGGCAGCTCCGGCAGTGCGGCGAGGCGCAGCGCGAAGGAGTCGAAATTCTCCGTCGCGGTGGGCGCCGGATAGTCCTCGCTGTGTCCCGTCGATTGCTTTTCTCCGCAGCCGCCGAGCGCGAAGCACAGACATAAAGCAAGCGCCAAAAATCTTTTCATCATCATTTCCTCCTTGGGTGTGATAACTTCTTAGACGCGAAGATTTGAAAAAGGTTCCCATGCCTTGACATTTTGCGCCTTTCCTTTTATTATTATAAGCCGACAGTCAAAAACGGCAAAGGAGACTTTGAGATGGCACAGGACAAGAAAGTGGAACAGATCACCAGCATGGAGACGGACTTTGCGCAGTGGTACACCGACATCTGCCGCAAGGCCGAGCTTGTGGAGTATTCCAGCGTTAAGGGCTTTACGATCCTCCGACCCTACGGCTATGCGATCTGGGAGAATATTCAGCGCCTGATGGACGCGGAGTTCAAGAAGACCGGCCATGTCAACGTGGCGATGCCCGTCCTCATTCCCGAGAGCCTGCTGAAAAAAGAAGGCGAGCTGGTCAACGGCTTTGCGCCCGAGGTCGCGTGGGTCACGATGGGCGGCAGCGAGAAGCTGGAGGAGCGCCTGGCGGTACGCCCGACGTCCGAGACGATGTTCTGTGACCATTGGCACAGCGTGCTGCAAAGCTACCGCCAGTTGCCGATGCTCTACAACCAGTGGTGCTCCGTCATCCGCTGGGAGAAGACCACGCGCCCGTTCCTGCGTTCGCGCGAGTTTTGGTGGCAGGAGGGTCACACCATTCACGAGACCGCCGAGGAGGCGCAGGCGGAGACCGAGCAGCAGTTGAACTGCTACGCCGACTTCTGCGAGAACGTCCTCGCGATGCCCGTCGTCAAGGGCCGCAAGACCGACAAGGAGAAGTTCGCCGGCGCCGAGGCGACCTATACCGTCGAGTGCATGATGAAGGATCACAAGGCGCTCCAGTCCGGCACC
>JAFTGG010000092.1 GCA_017458025.1 Oscillospiraceae bacterium
CCGACCACCCCCGAGAGCGAGTCCGTAATCAAGGAAAGAGGTGCAACACCACATGCAGGCTATCATCGTTACCGGCGGTAAGCAGTACAATGTCTCTGAGGGCGACACGCTGTTTATCGAGAAGCTGCCCGCCGAGGCGGGCGACGACGTGACGTTCGACGAGGTCCTCGCCATCGTTGACGGCGAGAACACCAAGTTCGGCGCTCCGACGGTCAAGGGCGCGAGCGTTTCCGCCAAGGTCGTCAAGAACGGTAAGGGCAAGAAGATCCGCGTCTTCAAGTATATCCCCAAAAAGGGCTATCGTAAACGCCAGGGTCATCGCCAGCCCTATACCAAGGTCGAGATCGGCAAGATCAGCGTCTGATGACGACGGTCACGTTTCTCACCGAGGGAAAGCGCATCACGGGCTTCGACGTCAAGGGCCACAGCGGCTACGCGGAGGCGGGAGCGGATATTGTCTGCGCCGCCGTCACGAGCGCCGTGCGGCTGACGGAAGCCACCGTCAACGACATTTTCGGCCTTGCCGCGAACGTCAAGGTGCGCGAAAAGTCCGGCTCTGTCTTGCTCCGTGTTCCCGGCGGCCTCTCCGACCGTGACGAGCACGCGGTACAGGGGTTACTCTCCGGCCTGATGCTCTACTTTACGGAGCTGCATGACGAGTATCCGGACAACATCGAAGTTTTGGAGGGCTGATCCCCCCTATTCTACAGAAAGGATGGCACCTAACTATGCTGAACATCGGTCTTCAGTTCTTCGCTCATAAAAAAGGTATGGGCTCGACCAAGAACGGCCGCGATTCCAAGTCCAAGCGGCTTGGGCCCAAGCGCGCCGACGGTCAGTTCGTCCTCGCGGGCAACATTCTCGTTCGCCAGCGCGGCACCCGCATCCACCCCGGCGTGAACGTCGGCATCGGTTCCGACGATACGCTCTACGCCAAGGAGAGCGGCGTGCTCCGTTTCGAGCGCCTCGGCAAGGATCGCAAGCAGGCTTGCGTGTATCCGGTCGAGCAGTGATCCAAATGCCTCCCGCGAAAGCGGGAGGTTTTTTCACCCCATCGTGCGGGGCGGCTCCTGAAACCGTTTCTTCTCTTTTTCTTGAAAAGAGAAGAAATGGTTTCAGACTTCCGTAGAAGAGAAAACCGCCGGCGGCTTGTCGGCACGATGTACCGTATATGCCGGCGCTTCCCCATCGACACCTCGCCCCTCGATTTCCGCTTGCCGCTCCCTAGGGCTCTCAAACGAGGCGATTTGCCTCGATTTGGCGGAGCCGCACACCCCGCCATAGCAGCGCAAAGGGATCCTTAAACCGTAGGTTTGAGTGGTTTTTTGGTGACTTTTTTGGCAGCAAAAAAGTCACTCCGCCCGCAGGCGGAACACCCCGCAAACAGCCCCGCCCCTGCAAGGGGCAAAAGGAGAACAACATGGCAACTACATTCATCGACACCGCGCGCATCAGCGTGCGCGCCGGTAAGGGCGGCAACGGCGCGGTCGCGTTCCATCGCGAGAAGTATGTCGCGGCGGGCGGCCCCGACGGCGGCGACGGCGGCGCGGGCGGCGATATCGTGCTTCAGGTCGACGACAATATGTCGACGCTGATGGACTTCCGCTACAAGCGGAAATACGTCGCGGAAAACGGCGCCGACGGCCAGGGCTCGCACAAAAACGGCAGAAGCGCCAAGCCGCTCGTCATTCGCGTGCCGCGCGGCACGCTGGTGCGCGACGCCGAGACGAACGAGATCATCAAGGACATGTCCGACGGCGAACCCTTCGTGCTCTGCAAGGGCGGACGCGGCGGCTGGGGCAACGCCCGCTTCGCCACGCCCACGCGTCAGGTCCCGCGCTTTGCCAAGGCGGGGCTTGAGGGCGAGAGCCACGATGTGATTTTGGAGCTCAAGCTGCTCGCGGACGTGGGTCTGATCGGCTTCCCGAACGTCGGCAAGTCGACGCTGCTCTCCGTCGTCTCCAAGGCGCAGCCGAAGATCGCGAACTACCACTTCACCACCCTGTTCCCCAACCTCGGCGTCGTGTACGTCGACGAGGAGACGAGCTTCGTCATGGCGGATATCCCCGGCATCATCGAGGGCGCGAGCGAAGGCGCGGGCCTCGGGCACGATTTTCTGCGCCACATCGACCGCTGCCGCCTGCTCGTCCATGTCGTGGACGTGTCAGGCAGCGAGGGCCGCGACCCCGTCGCGGACTTCGACGCCATTAACGCGGAGCTGAAGCAGTGGTCGCCCGAGCTCGCCGCGCGGCCGCAGATCGTCGTCGCGAACAAGACCGACGTCATGACCGACGGCAGCCTGCTGGACGCGCTGCGCGCGCACGTCGAGCCGCTTGGCTTCCCCATCTTCCCGCTCTCGGCGGCAAGCCACACCGGCACGCGGGAGCTGACGTTCAAGATCGCGGAAAAGCTCGCGGAGCTGCCGCCCGTCACTGTCTACGAACCCGAATACGTCCCGCGCCCGCCGCAGATCGACGCGGACGAGCCGCTGGACGTCGAGATCGAGGACGGCGTGTGGTACGTCTCCGGCAAGTGGCTGGAGCGGCTGATGCAGAACATCAACTTCTCCGACTACGAAAGCCGCATGTACTTCGATAAGGCGCTGCGCGAGAACGGCGTGTTCGCGCAGCTCGAACAGCGCGGCATTCAGGACGGCGACACGGTCGATCTCTACGGCTTGCAATTTGAGTATCAGAAGTAGTATAATGGCTTCAAACAAATATAAAGGAGCTGTTACCATGACCGATATCGAACTGCGCGCGCACGACCTCGCGGTCGTCTTTACGCGAAACCTCCACCTCGACCTGAGCAATCAGGTCGACTCCAGCACGCTGGAATTTCTCTGCGAACGCTTTCTGACGGACTACGAGTCCTCGTACGAGTATTTCAAGGCGCACATCAACGGATAAAACGCGGGAGCGCGGCAAAGACCGCGCTCCCGCGTTTTAGTTGGCGCAGCGCTTGCCGCGCTCTTGTTTTTTATTTCCCGCGCAATCTCGCCACCGCGTCCGTCACCGCCTCGATGAGGCAGCCGACCTCCTCCTCTGTCGTGTCCGCGCCGAGACTCAGCCGCAGCGAGCCGAGCGCTTCGGCGTGGCTGCGTCCGATGGCGAGCAGGACGTGGCTCGGATCGAGCGAACCGGCGGTACAGGCGCTGCGCGACGAAGCGCAGACGCCCTTGCCGTCGAGCAGCAACAGCAGGGACTCGCCGTCCACGCCCTCAAAGCAGAAGCTGACGTTTCCCGGCAGGCGGCGCGTCTCGTCGCCGTTGAGCATGCCGCGCGGAATGTCGCGCAGCCCCGCGATGAGCTTATCGCGCAGCGGAATGAGCCGCGCCGCGTCCGCGTCAAGCGCCGCGGCCGCCTCCTCCAGCGCCGCCGCCATGCCCACGACGCCGGCGACGTTCTCCGTGCCCGCGCGCTTGCCGCGTTCCTGCGCCCCGCCCTCGATAAGGCTCGTAAGCGCCACGCCCTTGCGGGCGTACAGCGCGCCCGTGCCCTTCGGCCCGCCGAACTTGTGCGCCGAGAGCGAGAGCAGATCAATCTGCTCCGCCGCGAGGTCGATCGGCAGATGCCCGACCGCCTGCACCGCGTCGGTGTGGAACAGCACGCCCTTTTCGCGGCAGACCTCGCCGATCTCGCGGACCGGCTCGATCGTGCCGATCTCGTTGTTGGCGTACATGACCGAGACCAGCGCCGTGTCGGCGCGGATCGCGTCCGCGACCTGTTCCGGCGTCACGAGCCCCGTTTCCGGCTCGACGGGCAGCAGCGTCACATCGAAGCCCTCGGCTTCGAGCCTGCGGAGCGCGCGCAGCACCGCGTGATGCTCGACGGCGGTGGAGACGATGTGCCTCTTGCCCTGCTTCTCCCCCAGCTTCGCCGCCGAGAGCAGCGCCTGATTGTCCGATTCGCTGCCGCCGGAGGTGAAGGTCAGCTCCGACGGCTTGCAGCCCAGCGCCGCCGCCATCTTCTCTCGCGCGTCGAACAGCGCTGCGCCCGCTTTTTGTCCCATGCGGTGTAAGCTTGACGGGTTGCCGTACAGCTCGTCCAGATACGGCAGCATTGCGTCGCGCGCCGCGCGGCGCAGCTTCGTCGTCGCCGCGTTGTCCGCGTAAATGAACATAGCGTCCCTCTTTTGTTCAGTGATTTGCCACGCTATTTTGGCACAGATGCCCTATCTTGTCAACACCGTCTCCCGATACTGTGCCAACAGCTCCGCGAACTCGTCCGCGTGCCGCCGCAGGTCGTCCGGCGCGTCCGTACGATACAGCAGCACCAGCCCGTCCCCGCGGAGCAGGAAATACTGCGCGTCCGCGCAGTTGGGGCAGTACCATGCCTCGTCGGCGCCGTCGGGCGTTTCCGCCCGCTCCATGCCGTAATAATCGCGCAGCTCCGCCGCGAGCGGCTTCGCCAGCGCGGCGACGCGCGGGCGGTAGGCTTCGAGCTGGGTCGCGTTGACCGGCCAGCGCCATTTGTCAATGGTATGTATCCAGTCCCCCTCTCGCACGACGACCGTATCGCAGAGGGCGTTGCCATACCGGCTGCCCCAGCGGTTCTCGCCCGC
>JAFTGG010000093.1 GCA_017458025.1 Oscillospiraceae bacterium
AAATCTACTTGACAGAAGGATTGGAAGAAAACATGAAGATTACGACGCCTTTGGACATGATTCTGGCAGAGGCGATCTGGGAGAAAAGGGAGGGCTGACGCCTCTCTTTTTCCTTGTGGGAGGGACAGTATGACGAATTTGCGGATCGGGCACGGCTATGACGTACACCGCTTGGTCGAGGGACGCCCACTGATCCTGGGCGGTGTGACGGTGCCGCATGACAGGGGCCTTGACGGACATTCGGACGCGGACGTGCTGGCGCACGCCGTCATGGACGCGCTGCTCGGCGCGGCGGCGCTCGGCGATATCGGGCAGTTGTTTCCGGACTCGGACGACGCGTACAAGGGCGCGTCGAGCATGGCACTGCTGCGCGAGGTCGGCAAGCGGCTCGCGGACGCGGGCTATGCGGTCGTCAACATCGACGCGACGATGCTGGCGCAGGCGCCGAAGCTCGCGCCGTACCGCGACATGATGCGGCTCAAGCTTGCGAACGCGCTCGGCGTCCGCGCGGAACAGATCAGCGTCAAGGCGACGACCGAGGAGGGGCTCGGTTTTACCGGCGCGCTTGAGGGTATTGCCGCGCACGCTGTGGCGCTCATTGAAAAAAATTGAAGTTATTTCTCTGTTTGCGTTGTTTTTAGCGGCGAGCGGAACGGGAAAGCAAAGACGAAGGAGGGCTGATGCGGTCAGCCCTCTTTTTTCACGCCCTTTGCGCCGCGGTCATAGTATGCGGTAAAGGGGGAGTTCCTGATGAACCATTATCTGCTGACCGCCCGCACGATCACGCATGCCCAGCGGATGGCGCGTGCGCTTGAGCACACGGGCGTTTCTGCAAAGATCCGCCGCATCGGCAGCGGCGTGACAAAAAACGGCTGCGGCTACACGCTGCAGGTGCCCGAACGGCAGTATCAGACCGCTGCCGACGCGCTGCGCACCGCGGGGCTGCGCCCGGTCAAGGCGTTTCATGTTGTGAATGGTGAACGGCGCGAGGTTGACCTATGATTTACCTTGACAGCGCGGCAACGACCTTCCAAAAGCCGCAAGCCGTCCGCGCCGCTATGCTTCGCGCAATGCAGACGATGAGCTCGCCGGGACGCGGGGGCTACGCGAGCGCCCGCGCGGCGGAAGAGCTGCTGTTCCGCGCCCGCAGCCTCGCCGCGGAGACGTTCGGCGCGCCGTCGCCGGAGCAGGTCGTGTTCACGACCAGCGCGACGCACGGACTCAATATTGCGATCAAGAGCCTTGTACCCGCCGGTGGACGCGCGGTCGTCTCTGGCTGGGAGCACAACGCGGTCACGCGTCCTCTCCGCGCGCTGGAAGCGGACATTGCCGTCGCGCGATCGCCGCTGTTCGACACAGAAGCGTGCGTCGCGGCGTTCCGCAGGGCGCTGAAGCGCGGCGCGGATGCCGCGGTCTGCACCACCGCGTCCAATGTGTTCGGATATATTCTTCCCATCGGCGAGATTGCTGCGCTCTGCCGCAAAGCCGGTGTGCCGCTGATCGTCGACGCGTCGCAGACGGCGGGCGTTCTTCCGCTCGACATGGCGTCGCTGGACGCGGCGTTCGTCGCGATGCCGGGGCACAAAGGGCTCTACGGCCCGCAGGGGACGGGGCTGCTGCTCTGCGGCGCGGAGGCAAAGCCGCTCATCGAGGGCGGCACGGGCAGCGCGTCGCTCTCGCAGGAGATGCCGGAGTTTTTGCCCGACCGCCTGGAAGCGGGAACGCACAACATGCCCGGTATCGCGGGGCTTGAGGCGGGCATGCGCTTTGTGCGCGCCAAGACGCCGGAGCGCATCGCACGGCATGAGCAGCGGCTCGTTTGCCGCGCGGCAAACGGATTGCGCCGCTTTGGCGGCGTGACGGTCTACGCCGCGGAGGATATGTCGGCGCATCTCGGCGTGCTGTCGTTCACGGCCGAGGGACGCGAGCCGGAGGAGGTCGCGGAAGCCCTGGCGTCGCACGGCGTCGCGGTACGCGCGGGGCTCCACTGCGCGCCGTGCGCGCACAAAAGCGCGGGGACGCTCGAACAGGGCACCGTGCGCCTGAGCGTATCCGCGTTCAACACCGAGGCGGATATCGACGGTTTTCTCCGCGCGATGCGGGGGATACTGTCGAAGTAACCCAATTTCCTTTTGAGATTTCATGGAAAATTCACAGCTCTCCCGGTTGCAATTTCGCGGCGCTTATATTAGAATATGTTTAACTGTACAATAGGCGCATTATGAGATAGGGAGATACCTGATGGAAGTTGTGAGGACGATCATGGAGGGCGTGCTGCGCTATCTTGGGACGATCGCGCTGACGGATTGGCTCGACATCGCGCTCCTGGCATATCTGCTGTATCGCGCGCTGAAGCTGGTCGGGCGCTCCCGCGCGGCGAGTCTCGGCAGAGGCGTGCTGGTGTTTCTGCTGGCTTTGGCGCTGTCCGACGTGCTGCGGCTCAACAGCATCAATTGGATATTGCGCAACATCGTGACCGTGGGCGCATTGGCGCTGATCGTGCTGTTCCAGCCGGAGATCCGCCGTTTACTTGAGCAGGTCGGCTCCAGCCGGCTCAGCTCGTTCAACCCGTTCGCGCGCGTGCAGCAGACCAGCGTGATCGAGACCGCCATCGCGCAGACGGTGGACGCCTGCGCCGAGATGTCCGAGGCGCACACGGGCATGCTGGTCGTCTTTGAGCGAAACCTCAAGCTGGACGATATTGCCCGCACCGGCACCATTGTGGACGCGCAGGTGTCGAGCCAGCTTTTAAAGAATATCTTTTTCGTCAAGGCTGCGATGCACGACGGCGCGGTCATTATCCGCGACGGGCGTTTGCTCGCGGGCGGCTGTATTCTGCCGCTGTCGCACAATGCGAACATCAGCCGCGACCTCGGTACGCGCCATCGCGCCGGCATCGGCATGAGCGAAAATTCGGATGCGGTGGTCGTCATCGTCTCGGAGGAAACGGGCGCGATCTCGGTCGCGATCCGCGGCATGCTCAAGCGGCATCTGACGGCGCAGACGCTTGAAAAGCTCCTGACCAACGAGCTGCTTCCGGCGCCCGAGGAACAGGAAACGCAGGACAAGTTCCGGCTGCGCCTGCCGTGGCAGCGCAAGGCGGGAAAGGAGGCGGACGGCGATGCAGATGAGTAACGGCCGCAAAGCACTGTACATCATCATATCGGTCCTGATCGCGTTCGTGCTCTGGTTCTATGTGAACAACACATCGAGCGTCGTTTTGACGATCAACGATATCCCCGTGGAGTTCCTCAACAGCGAAACGGCGCTGGCCAACAAGGGGCTTGTGCTGCTCAGCGGCGGCGACGAGACGGTGGATCTGGAGCTCACGATGCCGCGCAATCTGGTCTATGGATTCGACACCGACCGCGTACGGCTCATTGCGGATCTGAACTCCATCAACACGACGGGCACACAGTCGCTGACATATAACATCGCCGGAGTCGATATGAGCCAGGTTACGGTGAAATCGCCGACGATCCGCACGATTTCGGTGCGCGTCGGCGAGCTGTTCCGCAAGACCGACGTCGAGATCCGCGTCAATCTGATCGGCAACGTGGCGGACGGCTATGTCGCGGGCCGCGTCCAGCTTCTGCCCGAGACGCTGGAGGTCTGGGGCCAGCAGAGCGACGTGATGAGCGTCAGCTACGCGCAAGTGACGCTGAACATTGAAAACGCGCGCTCGACCATCGTTGAAATGCTGGAATACAAGCTTTACGACTATGACGACGAACTGATCGAGGGCAGCAGCATCCACGCCGCAAGCGATACGGTGCAGGTGACGATGCCGGTCATCTCTGCGACGGATATCCCGCTGGTCGTCAACTTCATTGAGGAGCCCGGCGTCCGCAGGGAGAGCTTCGACTACTCGCTTGACCGTTCCTCCGTGACGCTCTCCGGCGATGCGAATCAGATCGCTGCGCTCGGCGAGCTGGTGCTCGGCGAGGTGGTGCTTTCCGAGATCGAGGAGGAGCAGACCATCACCTATGATATTCCCGTACCTGAAGGCCTGAGCAATCTCAGCGGCGTATCGACCGCTACGCTGACCATTGCCAACCGCGACGTCACGATGCGCAACGTGACCGTGACAAGCTTCGACTATGAAAATTTCGGCGAAGAAGATCGCACGGTCGAGGTCGTGACCTCGTCGCTGAACGTGACCTTGCGCGGCGCGCGGGAGACGCTGGAGGCAATCGCGGCGGATCAGGTGCGGGCGGTAGCCGACCTCTCCGGCGTGGCAAATGCCAGCGGTACCTATACGGTACCCGCCAACATTCGCATCGAGGGCGGCCCCGACGTCGGAACGACGCAGGAGTATCAGCTGACGGTGCGCATCGGATTGCCGGAGCAAACGGAAGAAACAGAGGAAACGCAGGAATGAAGCAGATCGCGACAGTGGACAAGATACTCGCGAACGGGCGCGCGGAGATCGTCGTCGCGCGACTGTCCGCCTGCGCGCATGACTGCCATGACTGCGCCGGCTGCGGCGGCACGCCGACGCCCATTCACGCAGTGGTGGACAATCCCATTGGCGCGCAGGAAGGGCAGAAGGTCGTGGTCGAGAGCAGCACGCGCCAGATGTTCGGCGTGTTGGCGCTGGTCTACATGGTGCCGGTCGCGCTGTTTTTCATCGCGTATTTCGCGACGGCTTCTTTTGGAAACGACGCGCTCTCGGCGGGCGTCTCGATCCTCGCGTTTTTCCTCGGCGTCGTGCCGGCGATCCGCTACGACCGCCGTATCAAGCGCAGCGGCGGCATGACGTTCACCATCGTGCGGGCGTTTTAGCGCGCGGTGTTCGGCTATATCCGTCCCGCCGCGCCGAGGCTTTCCGGCGCGGAGAACGAGCGTTTCCGCAGCGCCTACTGCGGCCTGTGCCACACGCTGGGCAGACGCTACGGCTTTTTCGCGCGGTTTCTGCTGAACTTTGATTTCACGTTCCTCGCGATCCTGCTTTCGCTCGGCGAGTCGGGAACGCGCGCCTGCCGGCGCTGTGCCGCGCACCCGTGTAAGGGCTGCGGCGCGATGGCCGCGTCGCCGGCGCTGGACGCCGCGGCGGACCGCAGCGTCGTGCTGGCGTGGTGGCAGCTGCGGGACCACATTGCCGACCACGGCTTCCTTGCGGGACTCAAATACCGTCTCGCGGCGCTGTTCGTGCGTCGGGCGTACCGCAAGGCGCGCGCGATGGTTCCGGAGTTCGATGCGGCGGTGCAGCGGCACCTGCGCGAGCTGGGCGCGCGCGAGGCAGAGCATTGCGCCTCGCTCGATGCGGCGGCGGAGCCGTTCGCGGCGCTGCTTGCGGAGATTGCAACGGTGGAGCCGGACGCGACGAAGCGCCGCGTGCTCGGGCAACTTTTCTACCATCTCGGCCGCTGGATCTACCTGATCGACGCGGCGGACGATTTCAAGCAGGACGCGAAAAGCGGCAACTACAATCCGCTGCGCTACCGTTACGGCGTCGACGGGAACGAGCTTTCCGAAGACGTCAAGCGCGCGCTGGGCGAGACGCTGGACGCGTCGATCCGTCAGATGGCGGGCGCGTACGCGCTGCTGGACGCCGGCGAATGGTCGCCGGTACTCGACAGCATTTTTTACGACAGTCTCTACGGCATCGGCAAGGCGGTTTTGGAGGGCAGTTACCGCAAAGGTGCGCGCTTCAGGCGCTATCGAGATACAAGTGAGGAACCGATATGAGCGATCCCTACAAAGTATTGAATATTTCGCCCACGGCGTCTGACGACGAGGTCAAACACGCCTACCGCGAGCTGGCGCGGAAGTATCACCCCGACAACTACCACGACAATCCGCTCGCCGACCTCGCGCAGGAGAAGATGAAGGAGATCAACGAGGCGTACGAGCAGATCCAGCGGCAGCGTAAGGGCGGCTACGCCGCCTCGTCGCAGCGAAGCGGCGGCTACAACGGCTCGTACGGCAATTCGTACAGCAGCTCGACGAGCGGCGATCCGCTGCTCCAGCGCGTCCGGCTCGCCATCAACAGCGGCGATATCACGCAGGCGGAGCGGCTGCTGAACGAGGCAAGCGATCGCGGCGCGGAGTGGAGCTTCCTCATGGGCATTGTCTGTTCCCGCCGCGGCTGGATGGACGACGCGCGGCAGTATCTCGAGACCGCCTGCCGCATGGAGCCGAACAACGAGGAGTATCGCCAGGCGCTGCAGATGTTCACCAGCAGCGGCGGCTACCGTCCCGCGGGCTTCCGCGGCTTTGGCACGATGACTTACGGCAACGACGCGTGCATGCGGCTGTGCGCCGCGTGGTCGTGCTGTATGCTGAGCGGCGGAAGATGCTTCTTCTGCTGAAACGATAAGGAGAGAGAAAACCTATGGTCAAGAGCATGACCGGCTACGGCCGGGCAAAGCAAACCCTGAACGGACGCGACATCACCGTTGAGGTGCGCAGCGTCAACAACCGCTACCTCGATACGACGGTCAAGCTGCCGCGCGCCTTTATCTTCGCCGAGGACGCCATCAAGCAGCGCGTGCAAAAGGCGGTATCCCGCGGAAAGGTGGACGTGTTTGTCACCATCGACGCCGCCGCCGCGGACGCGACGGTCGTCACGGTAAACGAGGCGCTGGCGGAGTCCTACATCGCGGCGCTGCGGAAGATCGGGGCGATGAACCCCAGCATGCTGCGCGGGGAGTACAGCGCCGTGGACGTCGCGCGGTTTCCCGACGTCTTGACCGTCACGAAGGCGGAGGAGGACCTTGAGAGCGCGCAGGCGGACATCTGCGCCGTCGCGGACGAGGCGCTGCGGGCCTACAATGCGATGCGCGCGACCGAGGGCGAAAAGCTTGCGGCGGATATCGGCTCGCGGCTTGGCGCCATTGAGGCGCTGACCGGCAGGGTCGAGGAGCGATCGCCCGAAACGGTCAGGGAGTACCGCGAAAAGCTGACCGCGCGCATGCAGGAGGTGTTGCAGAGCACCACCATCGAGGAGTCGCGTATCCTGACCGAGGCCGCCATCTACGCGGACAAGATTGCCGTGGACGAGGAGACGGTGCGGCTTCGGAGCCACATTTCCCAGCTGCGCGGCATGCTTGAGTCCGACGAGCCTATGGGCCGCAAGATGGACTTCCTCATTCAAGAGGTCAATCGAGAGAGCAATACCATTGGCTCCAAGTGCAACGACGTGGACATTGCCCGCGTTGTGGTCGAGCTCAAGGCGGAGGTCGAGAAGATCCGCGAACAGGTGCAGAACATCGAGTGAGAGGGAATATATGCAGCTAATCAACATAGGCTTTGGCAATCTGGTTTCCGCCGAGCGCATGCTCGCCGTCGTGTCGCCGGACTCCGCGCCGATCAAGCGGCTCATTCAGGAGTCGCGCGAGCGCGGCATGCTCATCGACGCGACTTACGGCCGCAAGACCGCGGCGGTATTCATCATGGACAGCGACCATGTGGTGCTCTCGGCGATCCCCGCCGCGAGGATTGCGGAGCGCATGGGCGTTGAGGTGCTGGGCGGCTTGGACGAGGAGGGTTGAACGCAATGGCAAAAGGTAAGACTTTCATTATCTCCGGCCCGTCCGGCGTCGGAAAAAGCACGGTGCTGCGCGAGCTGTTTAAGGATCGCGACGACTTGTATTTTTCCGTTTCCGCCACTACGCGCGAACCGCGCGAGGGCGAGCAGGACGGCGTCAGCTACCACTTCATCAACGTCGAACGCTTTCAGGAGATGATCGAGGCGGACGCGTTCCTTGAATACGCCGAATACGTCGGGAACTTTTACGGCACGCCGAAGAAGTATGTCGATCGGGCGATGAACGAGGGCAAGGACGTCATTCTCGACATTGAGGTGCAGGGCGCTTTGCAGGTCTGCACCAAGCGCCCCGAAACGATCCGCATTTTCATCGCGCCGCCGTCCTGGGACGAGCTGGAGCGCCGTCTCAAAAGCCGCGGCACCGACAGCGACGAAAAGATTCAAAAGCGCCTTGTGCGCGCGAAGGCGGAGCTCCAGACCGCCGACGTCTACGATTACTTTGTCATCAACGACTCGGTCGACCGGGCCGTTCGTGAGATAAACGCCATCATGCTCGCCGAGCATTGCAAGCCCGCTGAGCGCATGAAAATTTTGAAAGAATAAGCCGCGGCGCGGCAGAAAGAAGGAACCCCATTATGATGCTCTATCCCGCTATGACCACGCTCAACGAAAACATTCCCAACCGCTATCTGCTGGTGAACGTCGTCGCGCGCCGCGCGCGCCAGATCGCCGAGGCGGCGGACGAGGAGGGGACGCGCCTGACCGAAAAGCCCGTCACCTCCGCCATCAACGAGGTCGCCGAGGGCGCGATCAGCACCGGCGATGTGGATATCTCCATCAACCGTTGAGACTTGCGCAAATCGCGATCAGCGGTATCCCGTACGCCGCCGACCGGCCCTACACCTACCTGATCCCGGACGGGCTTTCCGAGACGCTTCGGGCGGGTATGCGCGTCGCGGCGCCCTTTGGCCGCGGCAATCGCCGTACCGAGGGCTTTGTGCTGGAAACGGCCGACGGCGAGCCGGAGCGCGGCTGTAAGCCGATCGTCGCCGTGCTGGACGATGCGCCGCTGATGAACGGCGAGGCGCTGCGTCTCGTCCGTTGGATCAAGGCGCGGTACTTCTGCACCTACTACGACGCGATCAAAACGATCCTGCCGTCCGGCGTCTGGTTCCGCTATAAGGAGCTGTGGCGTCTCGCGGAGGGCCTGGACGCGGATACGGCGCTCGCCGCCGTGGCGCCGGACAGCGTGGAAGCGCTGCTCCTGCGCGAGCTCTCGGCGGTGAAAGAGGCGGAGACGGAAGCCCTCGTCGGGCTCGGCGGAGAGGAAACCGCCAAAGCGCTCAGCTCGCTGCGCGACAAGGCGCTCGTGACCGTCGAGCAGACCGCCGTGCGGACGGTCGGCGACAAAACGCTGCGCATGGCGAGCCTCGCAATGAGTCCGGAGGACGCCATGACGGCGGTGGAAAAGAAAAAGGCCTCCGCGGCCGTGCGCTACGCGGTCGTGGAGCTTCTTTGCTCTCAAGGAACGCTGGCGTCCTCGGACGTTTATTACTACACCGGCGCGACGGCGCGGACGCTCAGAAGCCTTGAAAAGGACGGTATAATCCGCCTTGAAAAGCAGGAGGTCCTGCGCGTCCCCGCCTATGCGGCGGCGGACGCGCCGCCCATCGTGCTGAGCGACGAGCAGCAGACCGCGTTCGAGGGGCTGGACAAGCTCGCCCGCTCCGGTATGGCGCAGGCGGCGCTGCTTCACGGCGTCACCGCCAGCGGCAAGACGCAGGTCTATATCCGGCTCATTCAGGAAACCCTCGCGCGCGGCAAGACCGCGCTTCTGCTGGTTCCGGAGATCGCGCTGACGCCGCAGATGATGGCAAAGTTCACCGCCTACTTCGGCGACGAGGTTGCGATGCTCCACAGCGCCCTGCGCCTGACGGAGCGGTACGACCAGTGGAAGCGTATCCGCCGCGGCGAGGTCAAGGTTGTGCTCGGCACGCGCTCGGCGGTGTTCGCGCCGCTCGAAGACCTCGGCGTCGTCATCATGGACGAGGAGCAGGAGGGAACCTACACCTCCGAAAACCCGCCGCGCTATCAGACCCGCGATATCGCGCAGTTTCGCTGCGCCCAACACGGCGCCCTGTTGCTGCTCGGTTCGGCAACGCCAACGGTGGAAACGTCGTATTACGCGCGAAGCGGTCGCTATCAAGTCTTTCGCCTTTACAAACGATATAACGAGCAAAGCCTTCCGCGGGTGACCATCGCCGACATGCGGCAGGAGCTGCGCGGCGGCAACGACGGCATTTTGAGCGCGCCGCTGCGGCGCGAGCTGCGGGCGAACCTTGAGCGCGGGGAGCAGAGCATTCTGTTCCTCAACCGCCGCGGAAACGCGCGCATGCTGCTGTGCGGCGCGTGCGGCTCCGTGCCGGAATGTCCGCGGTGCAGCGTGCCGCTGACCTATCATTCGGCTAACCGTCGGCTCATGTGCCACTACTGCGGCTTTTCGCAGCCGGTATTCGACCGCTGTCCGGACTGCGGCAGCCCGATGCGGCCGGTCGGCGCCGGCACGCAGAAGGTCGAGGAGGAGCTGCGCGCGGCGTTTCCGGACGCCGGCGTGCTGCGCATGGATATGGACACCGTCGGCGCGGCGCACGGGCATGAAAAGCTGCTCAAGCAAGTTACCGAGAAAAACGTCCCGATCCTGCTCGGCACCCAAATGGTCGCAAAGGGGCTGGATTTTGAAAATGTGACGCTGGTCGGCGTGCTGGCGGCGGACCTGGCGCTCTATGTGGACAACTACCACGCCGCAGAGCGGACGTTCAGCCTGCTGGCGCAGGTCGTGGGCCGCGCGGGGCGCGGCAGCAAGCAGGGG